>JAYUSZ010000327.1:0-8615 GCA_043755435.1 Bryobacterales bacterium
GAGCGCAGTAAAACCATGAAAGCTGCAAACCAATCCAGACCGGGGGGCCAGAGAATGGAGATTGTTTCTGCCTAGTTATTTTGCGGACACTACACTAGGCGATAGCTTTTTAAGAAACCACGTAAGGAACCACAACGAAGGGGTGTACATCCGGTGGAAAGTCTTTGGTGTTTCGTGTCGCCAGTTGCAAATTCTCACTCAGGGCTACTGCTGCTTGAATCGCGTCGGGCAACTTCCAACGGTGCAGCCGCCGCAGTTCTGCCGCGAAGTCGGCAATCTTGGCGTCTATGTTAATAACGGGAAATTGGTCAAGAAAGTTCACAGCCGCTTCTCTGCCATGCAAGTCAAACCCAGCCAATACTTCTGCTCGGGTTATTGCTGAAGTGAAGCACTCCTTCCAAACCTGACTCAAATATAGGCGTGCCCCCGGCTTCCCGTTGAAGTGATCAATCAAGATCACAGAATCAAGTAAGATCAACGATCCCACTCACCGCGAATATCCTGCTGATACTCAAGACCATCGCCCTGCTTCCAAATTCCTGCGGTTTGATTCAGAAGTCCTTGAAACTTAGCCTCTTCCCGATGACGCATTTCCCCAATGGCGCGCCGAATCAGCTCCGCCATGGATTCTTTGGACTGCTTTGCTCTTTGTTCAAGCCATATTTTGTCATCTGTTTCAATTGTGATGATGGTTCTTGTCACAACCAAAGTATATCATAATTCCACTAGATATCAACATCTATTCAACAACCTTCTCCAACCTAGCCTCCGGTAAGAAGTAGAGCAAGGGAATTACTACGAAAATGGCGACCGACGCCCACATCCAGACAAACGCAAGAGGTATCGAACTCGCATAAAGCAGTAAAGAGAGTAGGTTCTTTCGTTGGGCGCGACGGTGGTGAGAAGTAAGATCGGCATCGCTGAGATGATGTTCAGCTAGAACTTTTCGCAGTATCACAAACGCTGTGGATCCAAAGGCAAATACACCTCCATAAACAGCAACTGCTAGCGGCGCGCCATGCGTTTCGCCCATGTACGCTGTTACAAATGGAATCAGCGACATCCAAAACAGCAAATGAATATTAGCCCACAGCAACCCAGCAGTCACGCGGCGCGCTGAGTGCAGAATGTGATGATGGTTCACCCACATGATGGCAACTACAAGGAAGCTCAAAAGGTAACTCAGAAAAATTGGCCAACGCTCCAACAATGCGGCTGTCGAGGAATCGCGGGGCACCTTTAATTCCAACACCATAATTGTGAGGATAATGGCGATCACGCCGTCGCTAAAGGCCTCGATTCTGCTAGTGGTCATATCTAACGATTCCTCAAATATCTACGCTGTGCCCGGCGCTGAACCCGCCGTCAATCACCAGGGCTTGCCCAGTCATCCACGAAGATTCGTCGGATGCAAGAAACACCACCGCGTGCCCGATATCTTCGGGCAGCCCTAAACGTCCCAGCGGATGCAATGCTGTTAGCTTGGCTAACCGCTCAGGATCATCGAACAGTGCCTGTGTCAGCGGTGTTTTCGTAAATCCAGGACAGAGGCAGTTCACTCGAATTTTGTCTACTGCATAGTCCATTGCCATGTTGCGAGTAAGTGCTACTATCGCTCCTTTTGTGGTGGAATAAGCCGCGCGATTGCGAACCCCAGTGATCCCAACTACTGAAGACAAGTGAATCACACTTCCGCCCCGCGCACGCATCCTGGCAATAGCGTATTTGGAAACCAGATAAGTGCCCCGCACATTCACGCGCATTAGTTCGTCCCAGCCGGCTGAGTCTTGTTCCTCAATCGTCTGGCGATAAGCAATACCCGCGCAGTTCACAACAGCATCTAACGATTCGATTTCTGACAATGCGGCAATTACTTGTTCCTCATCCCCCACGTCAGCGATTCGCGATTCAGTGCAATCCCTGAAAGCAATTCGGTCCAGCCCGATCACGCGAGCGCCTTGTTCAATGCACATTGCAGCTGCAGCTGCACCAATCCCGGAGGCGGCTCCGGTAATAAGAATCACTTTGCCAGATAAACGCATTTTAAGAAAACTCCAGTCTATAACGTGATAGTATGCAAATTACTTTTAGTAAGGAGCAACTCCCCCCATGTACATCGTTAGTTGTCGAAAAGATTTCGATTCTAATCAGCTTCCCGGAGATAACCAATACCGGAACTATACCAACCCCAACGACTCATCTGCTTTCGCGGAAATGACTTTAGAGCAGCTGCAGGAACAGGTGCGCAATAAGCACGTGGGAATTCTGGTTCATGGATTCAACAACACCATGGACCAAGTTATGAAAGCTTATTGGGAAATGGTCACTCGCATGAAGGACAATGGCACAACCGGGCCCAACGGATATGGCTTAGTAATAGGTTTCACTTGGCCTGGCTTTCAAACAGGTGCAGGGTACTTTACAGCCATGCTCTCGGCTAAGAGAGCAGGCCCAAAACTTGCCGCTTTGATCAACAATATTCGCGGAGTGGCGCATTCTGTAGATGTGCAGACGCACTCGTTGGGTGCAAGGGTTGCGTTGACGGCATTAAAAGATCCGAAGAAAACATTTATAGACAATTTACTACTTTGCGCGCCTGCAGTAGATAATCACTTACTGGAACCCGATGAAGAATTTAATACGGCACTTAGCAGTTGTAACCGTTGTTTTGTTTATCATTCAAAGAACGACAATGTGTTGAAGTTCGGGTTTCTTGTGGGCGACATCGCCGATGGTTTTCACAAAGCTTTGGGGTTAAACGGTACGCGCAGCAAGCCTGTAACTCTTTCAAAATGTCCCAACGTGCATGTGGTAGATTGTTCTGCACGCGTCAAAGAACACAGTGGATATAGGAAGACTAATAAGTACTTCGATCATTGGAAGGATGTGCTTAGCGGCACAGCTATGTCGAGATACGACGAGCTAAGTTGAAGTTTCCAATCGGGAACTAGCAATGGTACCCGCAAAGGCAGTAAGGATAACCCCGCAAAAAAGTTTAGTACTGGAAGTACTGCGGATGGGGTGGCGGCGCGCTATAGTGACGGCTAAGGTCATAACTGTGGCGTTCCAAATATTCCAAAGTCTAACCCGAAATTCTCTCCCACAGGGGACTACTCCAATGCTTGGACATCTTGAATTAAGCATCCTGGAAATACTTTGGCAGAAAGGCGAGTCTGCGGTTCGCGATATTATCGTTCATCTCAATGATGGTGAGGATACACCTCGTGCTTACACAACTGCAATGACCACTTTGGACAGGCTTTACAAAAAGAAAATCTTAAGTCGCCGAAAAGTAGACCGTGCCTTTTTCTATTCTCCACTTCTTAGCCGTGAGGAATTCGACAGGCGGCGGGCGCAGAATTTAATATCGGGCCTGCTTGCTGTGCCGGGTTTTTCGAGTGACCTGCTCATCTCTTGTCTAGTTGATGCGGTAGATCAACATGAGCCGGGAATGTTAGATGACCTTGAGGAAGAGATCCGCAAGAAACGCAAAGAACTCGATGGTGGAGCCTCCATATGAATGCTTCCTACTATGGCCGCCTATTCCTGCTTTGCGCTGAGGTATTCTTTCTGGTTCACTTCCTTTTGGCAGCGATCATTACTCTGCTTACTCCATATGCACTGAACGCAACAGCGCAGATGCGCGCTGGCCGTGCTGCAAGGTTTTTGTTTGGGTTGCGGCTGGTGCCTGCAGTCGCTGCTCTGTTCGCAGTACTTACATTTTGCGTTCCCAGCTATTTGTTGTTGGAGCCGATCCAAGATTCGGAACGCGTGGGCTTTCTCTGCCTGATGTTCGTCGGTATCCTTGCCTCGCAATGGTGCAGTTCAGCTTTCAAGAGTATCAATGCTGTTCTGAAATCCTGGCGCTACCTCTTCGCCTGCCAAAAAGCTGCCCTGAGCAGACAAGTTCCCGGCGAACCTTCCACTATTTGGGAGATCCCCGGACAGGTACCCTTCCTTGCGGTTGCGGGTTTGGCGCGTCACCAATTCATCGCCTCTGGCAAGGTAATTGATTTGCTCCCTCAAGACGAGTTACAGGTTGCGCTACGGCACGAACGTGCGCACGCCACCTCACTCGATAACCTAAAGCATCTTATGTTTTTGGGCCTCCCCGGAGTACTCCCCGGTCTGCACGGCTTTAGAAAAATCGAACAGGCGTGGTCTAGTTTTGCGGAACGTTCAGCGGATGATGAAGCCACTGCTGGCGATCCCCATCAAGGCGTTTTACTTGCAGCCGCGCTGGTCCGTATCGCAAAGTTCCAACAGCCATCGCAATCCCAACCATTGCTAAGTTGCATTATTACGGATGGCTCGGAGCTTGCATCGCGTGTAAGTCACCTGTTGGGCCGCTCAACCCAATCGGCACCTGTCAGCGGGTGGCTTGAGTTAGCGCTCCTGCTTACTGCCGCCAGCCCGATTGTCCTTAGTGCTATTCTCTTCACCCAACCCCAGTTGATGACCCAGGCATTTGAGTTTCTTGAACACTCGCTTCGTTAATATTGAGCCGTAAATTGAAAAATCACCTACGATCTCTGGTAGTAGTTCGACCAAGCCTGTACTCTTAGGACTTGACCTCCCCGATCCATTTCCTTGTCCGTGGTTTTACCTTGTTCACACTCTTGTTTGCTCCTCTTGCCTTGGCTGAATCGCTGGTCAAAGGAATAGTGCGTGATTCTAGCGGTGCATTGGTGACCCAATCTCCCCTGGTACTTCTCAATTCCGCGCAATCCGTCACGGCTTCCGCTATAACCGACTCCAAAGGTGCGTTTGAATTCGAAAGTGTTCCCGCTGGCGATTACGTGTTGGTTGCCCGGCGCAAGGGACTTGTAGAACGCCGTCTGCCCTTGAGAGTGACCTCCTCTACGAGTACCCTCGAAGTGATTGTGGATGCGGATCGCCCAGGTGATTCGGTAACCGTCACCGCTTCCCCAGGATTCATCGATCGCCTGGAAACCGCATCGCAAGAGGTAAATCTGATTGATAGAAACACCATTGATCTGCGTGCCAAAAGTGTTATTGCACAAGTTGCCTCCGAGGAAGCTGGAGTTGCCTGGCAGCGAACCAGTCCGACGATTTCTGGAATTTTCGTTCGTGGTTTAACAGGAAACAAGGTAAATGTTTTTGTGGACGGCGTGCGCTATTCCACGTCAGCCATGCGCGGCGGCATCAACACTTTCCTGAATCTGGTGGATTCTTCAGGTATTGATTCTGTGGAAATCCTTCGCGGTCCAAGCAGCGCTCAATATGGAAGCGACTCGCTGGGCGGCAGTATTCAATTTCTGCCGCCTCTTCTATTGGCCGATCGAAATGCTCCATGGCACGGGCAATTCAGCAGTTTCTTCAATTCAGCGGATACCGGTTTCGGAAGCAACGTTCGCACATCCTACGCAAAGGGCACCTTCGGCGCTTCAGTAAATTTGACGGGACATCGGGCCAACAAACTGCGTACTGGCCAAGCCATCGATTCCCGCTCAGCAGTCACACGCTTCTTGGGTCTGCCCTCCTCTTTTGCTTTTGAAGGGAGCTCACCTGACACGGCCTTCACTCAGTATGGAGGGAACATGCGGCTGCAATGGACCCCCACGCGAAACTCTCAAATCATCACACATTACCAACGAAGCCAGCAGGATGGTGGCAAACGATTTGACCAACTAATTGGCGGTGATGGCAATCTGATTGCGGACTTACGGAACTTGATGCTTGATCTTTTCTATGTCCGCTTACAACAGCAAAATCTTGGATGGCTTGATCAACTATCAGCAACTTACTCCTTCAACGTGCAGCGCGAGGAAAGAGTGAACCAGGGCGGCAATGGAAATCCTAGGGCAGCCATTAACCATGAGCCGGAGCGCACTCGCGTTCACGGATTGCAAGCGCACGGCAACAAGCGTATTGTTCCTCATTGGAACCTGTTTGCTGGTGGAGAATACTATCGGGAAGCGATTGCCGCACCGTCCTATGCCTATAATCCGGCAACCAACTTGTTTAGTGCCCGGCGCGGCCGCGTGCCCGACAATGCAAAATATTCCAGCGGAGGCGGGTACTTGCAAAACGCCGTTGACCTGCTTCATGAAAAGCTGAGAATCACAGGCAATGTGCGTTTTGGAACCACGAATTACAATTCACGAGCCTCCGATAGTCAAGTGGTTGGTGGAGTCCGTTTGTGGCCAGACGATTCCTTCAGTGTCAATTACGCCACGTTCCGAGTGGCCGCTGTGGCAACCGTCGCACCCGGTTTCAACTTAGTCGGCAATGTAAGTCGAGGATTCCGTGCTCCTCATGTCACTGACTTGGGCACGCTTGGCCTAACAGGCGCGGGCTTTGTTGTGGCTGCTCCAGACATTGCCGGCCTTGGCGGAACAATCGGTTCTACGGCAGGTGCCGACGCTGTTTCTATTGGAGTCCCTGCCGGTCAGGTGAAACCAGAATCAAGCATCTCTTACGAAGGTGGTGTACGCTACCGGAACAACAAACTCAGCATGCAGGCCAATGTGTTTGTGAATAACATCTCTGACAACATCGTGAATCAATCGCTGATACTTCCTGCCGGGGCAGTAGGCAAGTTCCTTGGTTCAGAACGAATCACTTCGCAAAATGCTGCGGGAGTTGTCTTTGTTGCTGCTACCTCTACCCCCGTATTGATTCGTACGAACTTCGATAATGCCAGGATCAAGGGCTTTGAATCGCGAGTGGAATACAAGCCCTCACGCAATTGGATGATTGGTGGAACTTACACTCATCTGAATGCGCGCGACACTCGCACAGGCCTTGCTCCCAACATTGAAGGCGGCACTCCAGCGCCAGATGGATATCTCCGTCTGAGGTACGCGCCAATGGTAAAGCGCTTCTGGATTGAGCCCTTCGTTCATGCAGCTAACTCGCAGGCGCGGCTTTCCAGTTTGGATCTTTCGGACCGCCGTACAGGAGCAACACGAACACGCGGTGCCATTAGCAACTACTTCAACAACGGCGCCATCGTTCGTGGCTTGGTGGCAAATGGAATCCTACGGGCCACTGGGGAAACGCTTGCACAAGTGCAAAATCGCGTACTTGGCTCAGCAGCATCTGCACCTCTTTACACGAAGCTTAACGGCTACGCCACCTTCAACGTCCGCGCCGGCTATCGTCTTGGCGAGCAGCAGGATTTGATGGTGGAGTTTGAAAATATCGGAGATCGCAACTATCGTGGAATCAGTTCTGGTATTGATGCTCCTGGTCGCGGTGCCTTCGTCCGGTACGCCATCCATTTTTAAGCGGTCCGCCACCCACGCAGTTTCGAAATAGAGTATTACTGTTAAGTGCACGTATCGCAAACTTTTACACGTAGAGCCCTGCTAGCCAGCGCAGGCTTGGGCCTTTCCTCGCTCCTTCGAGCAGCCACGCCACGTCCTAATATTCTGGTGATTCTTGCCGACGATCAAGGTTGGGGCGACCTTAGCGTTCACGGCAACACTAATCTTTCCACGCCCAATATAGATAGCCTTGGACGGGACGGTGCCCTGTTCGATCGCTTCTTTGTCTGTGCCGTTTGCGCCCCCACTCGTGCTGAATTCCTAACTGGCCGCTATCATGCCCGCGGCGGAGTGCGCGGTGTTTCCACCGGACAGGAGCGTTTGAATTTAGATGAACGTACCCTGGCGCAGACTTTCAAAGCTGCAGGATATGCAACCGGAGCCTTTGGAAAATGGCACAACGGTTCGCAGCATCCGTACCATCCCAACGCTCGTGGCTTCGATGAATTCTATGGCTTCACATCAGGTCATTGGGGCCATTATTTCGATACTGAAATGGATCATAATGGCCAGCTTGTTCGCGGCAAGGGCTACATTATTGACGACGAAGCAGAGCACGCGATGCGCTTTTTGGAAAAGAATCGCGCTCAGCCGTTCCTGTGTTACGTCCCCTTCAATTCGCCGCATTCGCCTATGCAAGTGCCCAATCGTTTCTATCAAAAATTCGCCAAAGCCGATATCACAATGCTGGACTACGGCAAGGGTCGCGAAGACGTTCAATTCACTCGCGCCGCGCTTGCCATGTGCGAAAACATTGATTGGAACGTTGGTCGCTTGTTGGCCAAGTTGGATGAATTGAAGTTGCGCGACAACACCATTGTTTTCTACTTCAGTGACAATGGCCCCAATAGTTGGCGTTGGAATGGCGGCATGAAAGGCCGTAAGGGCACAGTGGATGAAGGCGGCTTGCGTGTGCCATTTCTAATGCGTTGGCCTGGTCACATTCGGCCTGGTACCAAGATCCGCGAAATTGCCGGGGCCATCGATATTTTACCGACGCTTTGCGCACTAACAGGAGTTGCACTGGATTCGAAAAAGCCTTTGGACGGCCGCAGTCTGAAGCCGCTCTTGTTGTCAGAAGAAGTCGATTGGTCAGACCGAATGCTGTTCTCGCTGCAAGGGAAACGAATCAGCGTTCGCACACAGCGGCATCGCCTGGATGCAGACGGCAAGCTTTTTGACATGAGCACTGACCCTGGACAAACAACCGACGTTGCCGAATCGCAACCCGCCGTTGCCGAACGCCTGCGCAAAGCAGTTAGCGATTGGGGCAAGGAAGTGCTGCCGCTAGTTGGTCGCGACGACCGGCCTTACACGGTAGGA
>JAYUSZ010000328.1:0-3435 GCA_043755435.1 Bryobacterales bacterium
CTGACCCCTTATATATTGTCCAGTTCCCCGCAAACTGCGCTGCTTTATTCAGTGATTGCCACGTTGATTGCACTATTTGCGTTCGGCTATATGAAAGGTACCTTCACCGGGACACACCCGTTTCAAAGCGCGTTCCGGACAACTTTGATTGGCGGATTAGCAGCCGGCGCCGCCTTCGGAATCGCCAAGGCCATCGGCTAGTACCAGTTTTCCAATGCAGACTTCCCGGTTCGGAACGTTCCACTTTAATCCCGATACTCAGGAACTTTTCCGCGAAGGAATGGCTGTCCACCTTCAAGCGCAACCTGCGCAAGTGCTGGCCGAATTATTGAAGCAGCCTGGAGAAATCGTAACCCGCGAAACCCTGCGCCAGGCCGTCTGGGGTGCCGATACTTTCGTCGATTTTGATCGCGGATTGAACTTTTGCGTTGCTCAAATCCGATCGGCGCTTGGTGATTCTGCAGAATCGCCACGATTCATCCGCACCGTGCCCAAGCGCGGCTATCAGTTTATTGCCCCCGTTGAAACAATTAACGGCGATCCCGCCCCGGCTGTTGATTCGACACTCAGAGCGACTAAGCCAACGAATTGGATTCTTGCGGCAGTGCTCACCCTGGGGACCTTAGTCACTGGAGCATTCCTATACTGGAATCGATTCGCCACTGTGGCCCCAATCAATATCGCGGTGGTGCGATTCGATAACGAGACCAGTAGCCCGGAACTGGATCGGTTTGCCCAAAACCTGACCGACACCTTAGTTGGAGAACTGACCACAGCCGGTGCTGGGCGTTTTGCGATTATCGGGAATGCGGCAATCCTCAGGCTCCCTAGGAGTCAACGGGACTTAGTGGAAATCGCCCGTTCTCTAAACGCTTCCTATGTCATTTTGGGGCAGATCCAATCTGGCCCTTCTACCGTCCGGGTATTTGCCCACATGATCCACATGCCGGAACAAACTCACGTCAAAGTATTCCGTACCGATACAAACCTTGAAAACCCGCTGCAAGTTCAAAATGAGCTGGGTCGGCGCATTAGTCAGACGTTTCTAACCAGCATCCCTGCCTCACCTCCAACTCCAAGTCGTTGAAGCTTTTCAAGGTTAGCCTCTAACATCTTTCTAACGTCGAATTGCTATCCAATCGCCGTGTTGCAAGGTATTATCGAACCAATGAACAATCACTTTTCCAGACGAGTCTTCCTTGGTACAGGAACCCTGAGTCTCCCGCTTATGGCTGCCACACCTGCCACCACAGTTCGGGCCAACTTCCCAATTCAGTCGCTTGAAATGGCGAAGGAGATTGTCACAGTCTCCCATAGCAACATCAAGCGGGTTAAAGAGCTGGTTGAGGCGCATCCCTCCCTTTCAAACGCCGCAATCGATTGGGGCTTTGGCGATTGGGAATCAGCCCTCGGAGCCGCATCGCATGTAGGGAATCGTGAAATTGCCGAATATCTCCTTTCAAAAGGAGCCCGTCCAACTTTGTTTTCTGCTGCCATGTTGGGCCAACTGGAAGTGGTGAAGGCCTTCGTCGCCGCACAACCTGGAGTTCAGCGGATCACCGGACCACACAGCATCAGCCTCCTGGCTCATGCCAAAGCGGGGGGAACAGCAGCTGCTGCGGTTTTCAAATACCTGGAGGCTTTGGGAGACGCTGGAAGTCCCAACCGCCCAGCTTTAACTGCTGAGGAATTGGCGGACCTGAAGGGCACGTATGTATTCGGCGAAGGAGCTACGGAGCGCATCGAAATTGAAAACACTCCTCAAGGTCTGCGGTTCACACGTAGCGGTACAAATGCTAGCAGACTTCTGCATTTGGGGGATCATCTGTTTCATCCATCCGGTGCCAGTGCAGTGCAGGTTCGGTTCACGAAAGGTCCAAGCGGAGCTGTGTTGACGGTTCACGACCCGGAGCTGATTCTTACGGCGAGAAAAATGTAATTGCAGCCGATGTTGTTACGATTGGAACTATGAAAGGTTTCCTTTTTGCACTGGGAGCGCTAATTGTTTCCAATCCCCTTATAATCGCGCAGGAAATTAAGTTCAATCAGGTAGTGCAACCAATCGTTGAGGAGCGTTTGCGCGCCTACACCACCAGGAACAAAGAACGTCTACCGGCTCTGCGGCGCATTTTTGAAGATGCCGGTTGCACGGGCGATGCCCTGACAGAGCAGCGTGTGAAAGGGGTGAAGGCCCCAAACCTGATCTGCACTTTCAAAGGCGAAACTGATTCTATCATCCTCATTGGCGCGCACTTCGACCTGGTGGAAAAGGGCAGCGGAGTGGCAGATAACTGGACGGGCGCGTCATTGCTACCAACACTGTTTCAGAGCCTTAACAATTCGAAGATGAAGCATACTTTTGTCTTCGTGGCGTTCACTGGTGAAGAACTTGGATTGCTTGGATCGAAGTCCTTCGTGAAACAAATGAGAGAAGATTTGACCAAGATTAAGGGCATGGTAAACCTTGACACACTGGGGCTTTCCGATACCAAGGTTTGGACAACTCAGGCTGACAAGAAGATGCTTGGCCTGCTGGGTGCTCTGGCCAAAGCCATGAACTTGCCAGTAGCTGCGGTGAACGTGGATAACGTGGGTTCAAGCGATTCAGAATCGTTCCGAGTTAAGAACATTCCTGCACTTACTTTGCATTCCCTAACTCAGGAAACGCTCAAGATTCTGCATACAGATAAGGATACGATCGAGCAAATCAAAATGGACGAATACTACCGCAGCTACCGGTTAATCGCCGCATACATGGCCTTGCTTGATCGGGAGTTAGAGTAACTAACTAGGCCCAAAGCTCATCCATTGGCAGATACGCCCCATCGCTGGCATCAGGAATGTACTCAAAGGTTCGGCCAAACGGTGAGTCAATTTGTTTCGTCCAATCAATCCCCATTGCTGAATACACAGTTGACTGCAAATCTTCCGGACGGAAGTACCGGTTCGGCTTCCAACCAAAATCCACAGTATCGGAACCGTCAGCTTTAGTGGACCCAATGGCCCGGCCACCCTTAATCCCTGCACCAGCAAATGCGGCGAATTGCTGCAAGTAATGGTCGCGCCCCTCGGTGTTGGAAAGCGCACCCACAGTGCGGCCAAATTCGCCAACCATCACAACCAGCGTTTCCTTCAGCAATCCTGAAGCTTCCAGATCAGCCAGCAGAGGACCCACTGCACTATCAAACTGCTTGCCCAAGGTGAACAAGTTACTTCCTGCCGGGTTAATTGTCCCGTAAATATCGTTGTGCATGTCCCAGTTGCCCACGTTGATCTGAATGAAGCGGGTTCCGCCATTAGCAGCCAAAACTTGCTTTGCCACCAGGCAAGAGTTCCCAAACGTGGAACTGCCATAGCGCGCACTCTCAGCAGTTGTATAGGAAAACGCACTAGTGACACTCGGGTTATACATCATGCCACGTGCGGCAGAATAGA
>JAYUSZ010000329.1:0-23088 GCA_043755435.1 Bryobacterales bacterium
GACGTAGCTGAAATCAAATTGGGCAAAGCCACTGGTTTGGTGGAGCGTTACAACATGCAGCGAGTGGTTAGTCTTACCGCAAATATTCATGGCATTCCACTCGGCGAAGCCGCAAAGCAGATTCGTGCAGCCATCACTCGTGCGGGTGTTCCGCCGAAAGGAATGACCGTGAATGTACGCGGTCAAGTTCCTCCGCTGGAAAATACTTTGGCCGGTCTGCAAAATGGTTTACTGTTGGCCGCTGCTGCAATTTTCTTGCTTCTGGCGGCGAACTTTCAATCC
The DNA here is from genome assembly GCA_043755435.1 of Bryobacterales bacterium. GTDB lineage: Bacteria > Acidobacteriota > Terriglobia > Bryobacterales > Bryobacteraceae > JANXSF01. Next base: position 283 of record JAYUSZ010000329.1, read on the forward strand.
ATGCGCTTGGCTGTTGCCATTGTGTTAGGTGTCCCCGCAACGCTGGCAGGCGTGGTGCTGGCGTTGACCATTACCGGTACTACTTTGAATATTCAATCCTTCATGGGCGCGATCATGGCCATTGGAATTGCTGTTGCTAATTCGATCTTGCTGGTTACTTTCGCCGAGGCCCAGCGGCGATCTGGATCGAACGCCCTTGAAGCCGCCCGCCATGGTAGCGCTGGGCGTCTGCGTGCCATCTTGATGACCGCCTTTGCAATGATCGCTGGCATGGTTCCCATTGCCTTAGGCGCAGAGCAGACTGCTCCACTGGGCATTGCCGTTGTGGGTGGCCTGTTGTTAGCTACGCTTGGTACTCTCACAGTACTGCCTGCACTCTACGCTATTCTTGCCCAGGAATCCGTGCATTCCGCCTCCCTTGACCCAACCGATCCGACGAGCCGTTTTTATGAAGCCAGTTAATATCCTTTTCGCTTTATTGACCAGTGTGCTGTTAGCGCAGGAGACTGTTGAGGTTGTTACCAAGACCGTTGAACGCAAACTACGGCTGCCCGGGGAACTTGCGCCTTACGAGCAAGTGGACTTGCACGCTCGCGTCAATGGCTTTGTGGAACGCGTTGAAGTGGATCGCGGCAGCATGGTGAAAAAGGGTCAGCTATTGGTGCAGCTTTCGGCTCCCGAACTTCAGGCGCAGCTTTTGGAAATCGAAGCCAAAGCTTTGGCGATTGAAAGTCAGAAGGCTGAAGCGGAAGCAAAAATGCTTGCTGCTGAAGCCACCTTCGGCCGGCTAAAAGAAGCCAGCAAAACTCCGGGCGTGATTGCGGGGAATGAATTGGTGCAAGCGGAAAAGTCGGTGGATGCCGCCCGTGCTGTAATCCGCGCCAATGAAGCGTCCGCCAAAGCGCAACGGGCGCAATCGGCTTCGATTTTGAAAATTACGGAATTCTTGCAAATCACCGCACCCTTCAGCGGAGTGATCACACAACGCTACGCGCATCCTGGAGCTTTAGCGGGGCCAGCAACCGGGCCAGTGTTGAGGCTGGAAAACGTAGCGCGCCTGCGATTGATCGTTGCCGTTCCAGAATCAGAAGTTGCTGGAATTGTTCGCGGTGCTCGCGTACCGTTCACTGTTCCAGGCGGCGTTGGCGGCACCGGAATTATTGCGCGGATCCCACGGGTATTGGATGCGAAGACGCGCACCATGCCGGTGGAACTGGATGTAGATAACGGGGCAGGGAACTTTGCTCCTGGCATGTATCCAGAAACGGTGTGGCCTGTGCGGCGTGCGCGTCCTTCGTTGATGGTGCCCCCCACCGCAGTCGTTACCACAATGGAGCGAGTGTTTGTAATTCGCAATACCGATGGCAAGGCCGAATATGTGACGGTTTCAAAAGGCTCTGCCTTTGGAGATTTAGTCGAAGTGTTTTCCGGCGAATTGAAGGCAGGCGACCGCGTTGTGAAGCGTGCTAACGACGAGATTCGCACAGGAACTCAACTGAAGTAGAAACCAACCGCGAACCAGTATTCGCGAAACTCCGGGACGGGGGTTCAATTCGCTTGCACATCTTCCGTAAGTAGAACATCTTCACCGGAATTGAAGCCCCGTCCCGGATTTCGCAGGCTGTAAACCGCTGCTTACCGGAACAACCTTCGCTCGCGCCTCAAAAACGCCGGCATTTCCAGTTCGTCTTCTTTCGATTGCGAAGCCGGTGCAGCAGGGGCTGGCGGCGGGGGTAACGGAGGCGGTATAGGTTGCGTATAACGCGTCTCAACCGCAGGTGGAGTTTCCGTAACCAGTTCCGCCAATAGCTCTTCAGGCATCCAGTCTGGCATCTCTACTTCTGCTTCGGCCACGGGTGCAGGCGTTGGAACGGGCACGGGCGTTGGCGCTTCAATCACAACAGGAGCTGCTACAACAACAGGCGGTGCTTCTTCCATCGGTGCTGGCCGCGTAATCACAACCCGCTCCACAGCTCTTTCTACAACAGGAATACTCACCGGCTGGACACGCGTCACGCTGGCAGCCGCACGCCGATCCACCACAGGCAGATTCGACCGTTCAAAGCCCGTTGCGATTACCGTAATCTTAGCTTCCTGTTCCGGACCCTCGCGCAGCACAACACCAAAATTGATTTGTACATCTTCATTTTCCGCCGCATCGCGAATCAGGTTGCAGGCTTCGCTCACTTCATGCAAACCCAAATGCTGAGTGGCCGTGATGTTGATCAAAATACCCTTGGCTCCGCGCACGCCGCCTTCTTCCAGCAAGTCGCAGCTAATCGCTTTCTTCGCAGCTTCGATCACTGCATTTTCGCCCTTCGCTGTGGCCGTGCCCATCATCGCGTAACCCATGCCCTGCATGATGGCTCGAATGTCAGAAAAATCGCGGTTCACCAAACCAGGCGTCGTAATGATATCGGCGATGCCTTGCACCGCTTGTCGCAGCACATCATCCGCGGTTTGAAACGCCGCTAAGAACGATGTCCCCTTCGGCGCCAACCCCAGCAACTTATCGTTGGGGATCGAAATGATCGTGTCTACCGTGGCCGCCAATTCCGCTAATCCCCGTTCAGCTTGCTTGGCCCGCTTCGGGCCTTCAAACGAAAATGGCTTAGTAACTACCGCAACAGTTAAAGCCCCAAGTTCCTTTGCTAGTGAAGCGACAATAGGAGCCGCTCCAGTGCCCGTTCCACCACCAAGGCAAGCCGTGACAAAAACCAGGTCAGCACCTTCCAGCGCTTCCACAATTTTCCCGGTGTCTTCAAGTGCTGCTTGCTTACCGATTTCCGGATCGGACCCTGCGCCCAGCCCTTTGGTCAGCTTGGATCCCAGACTCAACTTCGTGGGCACAGGCGAATTGTCCAGCGCCTGCTGATCCGTGTTGAGGATGAAGAATTCCACGCCGGTTAAACCAGCAGTCAGCATGCGCGCCACGGCATTTGAGCCACCGCCACCCACGCCAAGTACTTTCATTTTTGTTCCCATTGTGAAGGGTTCTTCGTCAATGGAAAATTTCAAGTTGTCTAAATTTGATTCACCAAAAGCCATGGGTACTCCTCCGTTTATCGCATCACTAAACTTAATAAGCCGGGCGATTTCCGTCGTTGATCTTTGTGTTGTTTTAGCCGTCCGGAATACATTGCCAAGCCCGCCGCTGTGGTCCACGACGGTGTGTCCAATTCTTCCGGCCAATCCTGAATTCCAATCGCCAAGCCATTGTGCGCCGGGCAATTCAAAACACGTTCCGCCATATCGCACATGCCATTCAACATGGCTCCGCCGCCAGCTAAGATTACGCCTTCCATCAGCGACCGCTCCATACCTGCCTGCTCAATTTCCTTGCGAACATACAGGAACATTTCCTCAGCCCGCGCTTCCAAAATTTCATTCAATTGACGCCGCGTAGCTTCGCGCTGCGGACGTCCAGCCGCAGAAGGAATTTCAATCAAAGTGTTATCGGCAGTCAAGCCTAAAATCGCGCAGCCGTATTCTTCTTTCAGCTTCGACGCCTCTTCATAACCAATGGCGAATCCATAAGCAACATCCCGCGTAAAGTGGTCAGCGCTGATCGGAAGGCTGGAAGCCTGCACCATCGCCTCGCCGTCGTAGATCACCATTTCAGTGGAATCGGCACCAATGTCGATCAACGCCACGCCTTTACTGCGGTCCTCGGGCAGAATCGATGCATAGGATGCAGCCATCGCCTCGTACACTGTCTCTTCAACGGCAAGGTGCGCCTGATGTACCGCGGAAACCAGGCTCTGATGATCGTATGCCGATGTAGTAACCACGTGCACGTTCGATTCCAGCCGTGAACATTTCATGCCCTTCGGATTGCGGAATCCAGCACGTCCATCAACAGTGAAATCCTGCGGAAACACCTGCAGCAAAGTGCGGTCATTTTCCAGTTGCACGCGGCAGGCAAGCTCCACGGCGTAACCCATGTCAGACTGTTCCACTTCGCGTGGACGCCCAAATTCATAGCGCCCCATTGCGTTTGCACCAGAAATCGCAGTGCCACCCATGCCCACTACAACGGCTTCAAGGCTCAACTGAGCGTTGCGTTCGGCCTCGCGCGCAGCCAATCGAATGGACTCGCTCATTTGCTGCTGATCCTTAATCCTGCTCTTCACCCAGCCACGCGAAGCTACTTCGCCGGCTCCCAAAAAGCGGATCCGTGAATCTTCCACAACACAAACTACACATCGGGTTTTTGAGCTGCCCGCGTCCAACCCAACGGCAAGACGTGCTTTAGTGGCCACCAGAATCCTCCTGCATCTTCTTTTGTACTGATGATACTACCCCGACGGCCGTAATGCGATCTTCCAGTCGTAAGTCAAAAGTCGTAGCATCCGGCGCACGGCGGTTCACGTCTTCAAAATAAGGAAAAAATTTGGTCAATCGCTGCTTGAAATGCCGGTCACCAAGAATCAACGTTACAGCGCGATCCTTCATCTGTAACATAGCTCGTAAGTTGTCAGGATCTTCCACGTCCACTTCGGAAATTCTCGCCCCAACTTCACCGGCTTCTTCCATCAGCTTTAATAGACGCTTCACTCGGAGCTCGCGGTCTTCCCGTTTATGTTTTGCAGTAATTCCAGTTAGTACAGGAAGGTTGAACGTCTCCGCCTTCACTTGTTCAAGAATGGTTCCTTCGGCGTCAATCAATGCTGGATGTTCCTGTGCCTCATTAGTGGCGGGTACTTGCATGAAGGCCACAGGATTACGTTCCACTAGGTCAACACGCAGTTGATTGGGCCACACCCGGGCCACCCGCGCTTCCTTGATCCAACTAACTGCCAGTAAACGTCGGCGTCTTTCGGCAATGGGAATACTATAGATGCTGCGTCCGTAATCATCGGAAAAAATATTGGCAATGCTACTCCGGCTACCATGTTTTAACCCTTCCACAAGGATGCCCTTTGAACTCTCGCCCAGTTCTGGCACGGCCAGCAGAAAGCGGCTATCCTGCTGCAGAAAGTGAGTTGCTTCGCTCCAACCCCAATAGCCCAGTAACATGGCCAGGCAAACTCCCAAAGTCCAACCAACCACGCGCCCCGCTGTGCGCCACTGATCCACTGGAGCTGTAATAACTTTAACTGCCATGAGCGTCTTCTCCTTTCGCCGATTCTTCACTCAATAACGAAAGCACCTTGTCCCCAGCCTGCCAAATGCTTCCCGCGCCCAAAGTGATCACCGCGTCACCCGGTTCAGCAACTGCCACCACCGCTTTCACCGCCTGTTCCATTCCGCCCACATACGAAACTCCGCGATGCCCGGATCCACGGATTTTTTCCACCAACACCTCTGCCGATATACCCTCCATCGGTTTTTCCGACGCAGCATAAATATCCAATACAAATACCGAATCCGCCTGATGAAAGCTGCGGGCGAATTCGTCCATCAATGAAGCTGTTCTTGTATATCGGTGGGGTTGGAACAGAACATGAATTTTGCGGAATTGGCAAAGCTTGGCCGCACCCAGGGTGGCCCGGATTTCCGTCGGATGGTGACCGTAATCGTCGATAACTTTAACGCCCTCAGCCTCCCCGCGAAGCTGGAACCGTCGGTCAACACCGGAGTAAGTTTTCAGCCCGGCTCGAATTGTCTCCAGGGGAACTTCCAGTTCCAGCGCCACCGCAATAGCCGCTGTGGCGTTCCAAACATTGTGACGGCCCGGCACTTGAATCTCAAACTGGCCCAGATCCGTTCCTTTGAAACGAAGCTGAAAGTTACTGCGGAACGGCAGACAATTCACTTCCGCAATGCTCAAATCAGCTTGCGAACTGAAACCATAAGTGATGGTGCGGCGACGAATACTGGGTAGAATCTGCTGGATATTTTCGTTGTCCAGGCAAAGAATAGCAGCACCATAAAACGGCACCTTGTTCACGAAATCAAGAAAGGCTTGCCGGATCTGCTCAATCGAGGAGTAGTGATCCATATGCTCTTTGTCGATGTTTGTAACAATCGCCAAAATTGGAGCTAGCTTCAGAAACGACCCGTCGCTTTCATCAGATTCCACAACTAGAAAATCGCTTTTCCCCAGACGCGCATTCGACCCACCAAGCGTGCCCACCTTGCCGCCGACCACTACTGTGGGGTCAAGGCCGGCGTGGCCTAGAATAGCCGCGGTCATTGAAGTGGTGGTGGTTTTTCCGTGGCTCCCAGCAATGGCAATCCCGAACTTCAAGCGCATTAATTCGGCCAGTAACTCGCCGCGGGGAATAACTGGAATGCCCTGCTTGCGGGCTTCGCGCACTTCCGCATTGCTTTCGTCCACTGCCGAAGTTACGACCAGAACTTTGGCTTGTCCAAGATTACTTGCCTGATGTCCTTCGAACACGGTTGCACCAAGTCGAGTTAGGCGCTCCGTTGTAGGCGATAATTTCAGGTCCGATCCGGTTACTTGATAGCCAAGCGTAAGCAGCACTTCAGCAATGCCGCTCATGCCTATCCCGCCGATTCCTGTGAAGTGAAGGTGCTGAGGTTTAAAAAACATTACAATCTTATATTGTTTCGGCTTTCCCGTTTCGTGTCAAGCAGTTACAACAGCGCTCTCCAGCACATCAGTAGCCCGTTTCAACGCATCCGGCTTTGCCAGTCTCCGCGCAGCGTCGCTCATTCGGCCCAATTCCTCAGGATCCGACGCCAGCGATTCAATTTCAGCCAGCATCTTTTCTCCTGTCATTTCCTGATCCAGCACCAATCTGGACGCCCCGGCGTTTTGCATTGCCTCTGCATTTTTCAGTTGATGTTGATCTGCCGCAAAAGGGTAGGGCACCAGCACCGACGGCTTGCCAGCCGCGGCCAATTCGCTGACGGTGCCCGCACCGCTACGGCAGATGATAAGATCGGCGTCTGCAAATGCTTCCGGCATATTATCTACAAATGCCGTAACGCGGCCATCGTATTTCCCTTTGCTGAACTCGGCGGACAACTCGGCAAACATTTCCACTCCGCATTGATGAATCCAGCGCACCGCCAAACCTGCCTCCCGCGCCAGTTGCCAAGCGCGCCGGGCAGCATTGTTCAAGGTTCGCGATCCCCGGCTGCCTCCAGTTACTAACACAGTCAATGGATTGCCAGGAACTTTTTGAGCGATGCGAAAAAACTCTTCTCTAACCGGCATCCCACAAACTTCCCACTTACCTTTGCGGAAGAATTGGCCAGCTTCCTCAAACATCACCAGCGCCCGATAAGCCAAACCCGCCATCTTACGGTTAGTTAGTCCGGGCATAGCATTGGGTTCCATCACCACAACTGGAACGCCCAAGCTCGCCGCAGCCAAAACCGTTGGTCCAGCCACAAATCCACCCATACTGAATACAGCCGAGGCAGCCTCACGCTGCAATACTTTTCTTGCAGTATGAACTGCACGGGGCATCTTGAAAGCCATGCGCAGCGCTGCTTGCAACCCCATACCTTTCATGGCGTCTATATCAATCCATTCCAATGCATATCCTGCGTCTGGTACCAACTTTGCTTCCAAGCCCTTCTTGGTGCCGATGAAAACGGCCTTGTGCCCACGCCGCTTTAATTCTCCAGCTACCGCCAGTGAAGGAACAATATGTCCGCCTGTGCCGCCACCAGCCATAACAAAGGTTCTTTCTATCATTCAGACTGTTCGCTCACACTTAGTAACATTCCAAGCGATACCATTGTGCTCAGTAATGAGTTGCCGCCATAACTAATCATTGGCAAAGGAATCCCTTTAGTAGGAATCATATCCAGCACCATGGTCATGTTGATAAAAGCTTGCACAATAATACTCACGGTGACGCCCAACGCAAGGTAACGGCCAAAGTCATTCGGCGCGACAAAGAAAAGACGCGTGCCTCGCCAAAAAATCACCAGGAAGCCGATCAGCACTCCTGTGGTTCCCCATAAGCCAAGCTCTTCGCCTACGATTGCGAAAATAAAATCGGTCTGTGGTTCCGGCAGGAAAGACAGCTTCTGGTTACTCTGCATCAACCCCAATCCCAGAACTCCACCTGAACCAACAGCAATTCTCGATTGGCGCGCATGATAGCTAAAATCGCCGGTGGTTGCTGATTGCCGTACGTAATTTTTGATATGGCCATTCGGGTCGATCCGATCCAACACTACATATTCTGGATCCATAAACCCGATCAACCGTCCAACGCGATATCCCTTCGAAGCCACGAAGGCTGAACCTGCCAAAGCCAATAACATTCCCGCCATTGCCACAGCGCGCCAGCTTAAGCCGGCAACGAAAAAGATCACTCCAGCAGTTATTGCAAGTACAATTGCCGTTCCCAAATCTCCCAACCCAATGGAAACGAACAGCAGCGTTAACACTAACCCGGCTGGCGCAATTGAATATCTTGGGTTGTTAATGGTACTGCCGCGGCCACTTACGAAATATGCCAGAAACAACACCAGTGCAGGTTTGGCGAATTCGGAAGGTTGTAAATGAAAGCCTGCCAGATTAAGCCAGCGATGAGTGGAACGATCGAACACGGCGGCCAACACCTGCAGCATCACAACCACTCCCAATGCTCCAAAAGCCCATTGCGCTGTTTCCAGTTTTCGGAAATCCAGTCGTTTGAAAATCATCAGCGCTGGTATGGAAGCGAACACTAACCACATCAATTGGTGCTTTAAGAAATGCGTCATCTCCAATCGGTACCTGGTTTCAGCTACCGCACTGGATGAGCTCAGGATCATGATCACCCCGAAGAAAACCAGTGCCAGGATGGTATAAAACAAAACGCGATCTGTATGTCTATGGGTCATGTGCGATTACTCTTCAAGGGCATTCACTAATTGTTTAAAAGCGCGCCCTCGCTCCTCGTAGTTTGCGAATTGGTCGTAACTCGCAGTTCCGGGCGATAGCAGAACCACGTCGCCAACAATTGCACGGATGGAAGCATGCTCCACTGCGGCGTCCAATGTTCCGCAGGTTACCGTTGGTAGCTCGGCACTTAGTTGATCGGCAAGCAATTTCGCTATCTTACCAATCAACAGTACCCCTTTGACTTTTGGGCGCAGTGCGGTGACTAGATGTTTGTAGCTCAACCCTTTGTCGGATCCACCCAAAATCAACCATACGCCGCTTTCAAAGGCGCCCGCTGCAGTTTCGGTGGCTTCGGCCGTAGTCGATTTTGAGTCGTTGTAGTAACGCACTCCGCGCCGCTGCCGCACAAATTCAATACGATGCTCCACACCATGAAATGCTTTTGCTGCCGCGCACACGCCCCCTTCACCGGCACCTGCAAGCATCGCTGCCGCCGCTGCCGCCATACAATTTTCCACGTTATGACGCCCAGGAACACCCAGGCTGCTTACTGGAAACAAGCGCTGCCCATCACGGACAATCCAATCGCCATCCATCCAGAACCCTTTTTCCAATGGCCCAGTGCTGCTGAACCACACCACTTCCCCCCGTGCTTTTTCGGCAAGCCTTACAGTTATTGCATCAGCCGCGTTTAACACCGCAAAACTCCCCGCACGCTGCGTTTCAAGCAAGCGCGCCTTTGCCGCCACGTAGGCTTCCATCGTGTGGTGCCTGTCCAGATGGTTCGCCGTGATGTTCAGCACCACAGCAATTTGAGCCGAAAATGTTTCCACCGTCTCCAATTGAAAGCTCGATAGTTCCAGAATATTCCACTGATCGTTGCGCGAACTCTCCACCATGTCCGTTACCGCGCGTCCAATGTTCCCGCCGGTTTGGCAGGCAACTCCACTTGCCTCCATCATCATCGCTGTCCAAGTGGTGGTGGTGGTTTTCCCATTTGCACCAGTAATACCTATCACAGGTCCTCGCAAGTAAGGTGCGGCTAATTCCACCTCTCCAATTACTTTCACGCCCGCTTGCCTGGCCTTTTCAAAGTACGGCTTCTCCAAGGGAACTCCGGGAGATTGCACAATCAAGTCAAAATCCGGATCTGAGTCAGGCCCCAATAAAGTGAACTCGAACCCTTCAGGAATTGACGGCAGTTCCTTCTCGTCACCCAAAGTTACAAGCGCACCACGAACTCGCAAAAATTCGCCCGCAGATCTACCAGACTTCCCAACCCCGGCCACTAATACGCGTTTGCCTTTGAAATCCACTTATCGCAACTTCAGTGTCGTCAATGCGAACAAAGCCATCACCAAACCTAGAATCCAGAATCGGATAATAATCTTCGATTCATGCCATCCCAAAGCCTCAAAGTGATGATGCAATGGAGCCATTTTGAAAATCCGTTTGCCGCGTAACTTGAAGCTGCCCACCTGTAGGATCACCGATAGAGCTTCAATAACATATACTCCGCCGACGAACACCAGAAGGATTTCCTGCTTAATCAAAACCGCCACAACTCCCAAGGCCCCACCCAGAGAAAGCGAGCCGACATCGCCCATGAAAACTTCAGCAGGATGCGCGTTGTACCAAAGGAAACCCAAGGATGCGCCGGTCATTGCCCCACAAAATATGGTTAATTCACTCGCTCCAGGTAATCTGGCTAAGTCAAGATAAGTAGCAAAGGTCCTGTGCCCACTCACGTAACAGAGCATCGTCATTGCACCGGCAGCAATAATCATCAACCCGATCGCCAAGCCATCCAAACCGTCTGTAACGTTCACAGCATTAGAAGCCCCTACTTGGACAAAGACAACAAACCCGAAGAAGACCACAAATGCTAAAGGATACGTCCAAGGGTTATCCAGGAACAGCTCAATCATCAAATTAGGTTTAAACTGCTTGAGGAATGGAATGTTAATAGAAGTATCGTACAATCCCCTGGCTCGTAAGATCAGTAACAGGCCGCCCACGATTGCTCCAACAATCAATTGCAGTAGAAACTTGCGTTTTGCAGTTAGTCCCAGGTTTTGTTTTTTCTTTACCTTCGAATAGTCATCTAAGAACCCAATTGCACCGAACGCCAATAATCCGAACAGCGCAATCCAAATGTACAAATTTGTCAAATTTGCCCATAAAAGTGTAGGAATGGTGATAGATACGATGATCAGCAACCCACCCATCGTTGGTGTGCCGGCTTTTTTCTGATGGGACTTAGGACCCTCTTCGCGGATGTGCTGGCCGATTTGAAATTCACGAAGCTTGCGAATCATCCAAGGCCCCAGCACGACCGAAATAAACAGTGCGGTTAGGCTGGCAAATGCTGTCCGAAACGTCACGTAGCTGAACAGGCGCAGCGGAGTGAAGTAACGGTATAACTGTTCGTAAAGAAGCCAATAAAACATTTATGCTAAAAACCTTTCCAGTGCCAGCTCCACACGCGTTCCGCGGGATCCCTTAAACAAAATCGCATCGCCACTTCGAGCTATTTCTTTCAACTTGTCACCAGCCTCTTCCGGAGTCTCAAAGAAGAGCGCAGATCCTGGTGCCATGCCCTTCTCGAGTGCTTCCTCTACCAACGCACGTCCATGCCCACGAATGCCTATCACCACATCAATGCCCAAGCTGGCCGCATATGCTCCGGCTTTGCGATGAAGTTCATCAGCCCATTTACCAAGCTCTCGCATCTCGCCCAATACGGCAATTTTCCGCTGCTCCGGCCTCGCGGCCAAAACGTCCAACATGGCGCAAACAGCCTCTAGGTTCGAGTTATAGGAGTCATTGATGATCTGAATCCCGTGGTGCGAAATTCGTTCGCCCCGCATCTTCCCAGGCGATAACCCGGCAATCGCATCCTTCAATCCATCTGGAGCCGCACCCAGAACCCCAGCCACTGCCACGCCTGCCAAAATGTTCAGTACCGCATGGCGGCCCGTTACTTTCGATTCAAAATACACAGCCCCAACCCGGAATCTTACGCCCTCTTCTGCGAACTCCACATCCTCAGCACGTACGTCTGCACTATGAGTAATGCCATAAGTGATAGTACGGCCTGGGTAGTTATCCCCGAAGGTAGTTACTCGTGGATCGTCGGCATTCAACACAGCCACACCACTTACTGGCAGCGATTCAATCAGTTCTCTCTTCGCGGCGGCGATTGCCTCAATATCCACAAAGTTTTCCACATGTGCAAAACCTACGTTAGTTACAACGCCTATCTCCGGCCTAGCTACCCCACAAAGTTCGCGAATCTCACCAGCGTGGTTCATGGCCAACTCAATAACGTGAGCCCGTGCCCCTTCAGGCTGTCGCAGCAACGTCAACGGCACACCAATGTGGTTATTGAAATTGCCGTCAGTCCGTCCAGTTAATCCACTTACAGAAAGCAAGGACCATATGATGTCTTTGGTTGTAGTTTTTCCCGCACTGCCAGTTACACCAACTACCGGCCCACGAAAGCGGCCTCGCACGATTCTCGCCATATCCGTAAGTGCCCTCAACGTATCCGCCACACGCAAGAGGATTAACCCAGGCTTAATTCCAACTGCTAGGTCAGGTGTCTGTTGACGCACAACAGCGGCCACCGCGCCTTTGGCCGCTACCGCATCTAGAAATAAGTGGCCATCATGGATTTCTCCTTGCAAAGCAAAGTACATCGCACCCGCATCAATGGTGCGCGAATCGATACTCCAGTTGGAAATGGTAGGATTCGGTACTGGGACAGCTACACCCATTGCAACTGCGGCTTCAGCAAGTGTAACGTTCATGCTGAGCCCTTCTTCCCGTGCCCATAGCCGAACTTGATCAGCGCTCTGCGCGCAACTTCCCTATCGTCAAAAGCAATAGTTTCGTCTTTCAAAACCTGATAAGTCTCATGGCCCTTGCCTGCCAGGATTACGATATCTCCCGGTTCCGCTTCACTCAGAATTTTCGTAATGGCCTTCGCCCTATCCGGCTCCACAATATGGGTGGTGTCAAACCGCCGCAACCCCACCAGCGCGTCATTCATGATCGCAAGTGGATCCTCCGATCGAGGGTTGTCCGAAGTTAGTGCCACAAAGTCACTGAACTCTCCCGCGGCCATGCCCATTAACGGGCGCTTAGCCCGGTCCCTATCTCCACCGCATCCAAACAAAGTAAGTACGCGCCCTTTCTTGCCAGACGATGCCAGTAACTTCCGCGCCACGCGAATCGTATTGCGCAGCGCATCGTCGGTATGCGCGTAATCCACAACCACAAGAAATGGTTGCCCGGCTTCAACACGCTCAAATCGGCCAGGAACACCCGGCGAATGCCGGATGCCCTCCAGAATTGCTTCCCAGCCAACATTGAGCGTGCGCGCCGCGCCCATCGCCCCTAGCAGGTTATAGACGTTAATCTCACCCACCAGCGGGGATTCCACAGAATGCTTTTCATCACCAAACCGGACGTCGAAACTTAATCTATGAAAGCTGCTATCAATTGCTTCAGCACGAAGGTCTCCGCCGTGAATTCCATAGCGAATTACTTCCCCAACAGATTTAGCCTGCAACTGCTTGCCATAATCATCATCGGCATTGATCACCGCAAATCGTGGCGCCGGTGGCCCGTCAAACAGCATCCGCTTCGCCGCGAAATATTCCTCCATCGTCAAATGGAAGTCCAAGTGATCGCGCGTTAAATTCGTGAACACTGCTGTATGAAAATGCACACCATGCACTCGCCCCAACGTCAGCGCGTGTGAGGACACTTCCATAGTTGCGTTCGTCCCACCCTTGCCCCTAAGCTCAGCCAGAATGCGAAACAGGTCCAGCGATTCTGGCGTTGTATTCACTGCAGTACGCTGATCCCCCGCTACGTGATATCCCACCGTTCCTACTAACGCCGTTGTCCGCCCCGCCTTGCTTAAAATGTTATCCAGAATCCAAGTGGTTGTTGTCTTTCCATTCGTTCCAGTTACTCCCGTGATGGCAATCTGCTCATCCGGATGTCCATAAAACTCCGCAGATGCCAGCGCTAATGACTGCCGCCCATGAGCTACTCGAATCCACGGAACGCTTACGGCTTCCAGTGGCTCCAACTCACTCACCACCGCAACCGCACCCTTTTCAACCGCTGCCCTCGCGAACTTACGGCCGTCCGTTATAGCACCTGAAAACGCCCAGAAGACTTCACCCGCAGCAATTTTCCGATTGTCATATTCCAATCCACCGACAACCAACTTAGCCGTAGTTTCATCCAGTCCACTGATTACTCCAGTCTTGTTCAGCAGGGCTCCCAATTGGAGTTCGCTCATCTGGAAAAGACCACCCGGACGGATTCTCCTTCCACCAGCACTTTTCCCGCGGTTGGCACCTGCTTACGGGCAAGTCCACTTCCTTCCACACTCACTTTGATACCTTTTGCAGCTGATTGTTCCAGCACCGCGCGCTTCGTCAGTCCCTGAAAATTCGGTGCAACAGGCCCCGACACAGGGCGATTTTCACTCGCAACATGCGACTCCGATTCTTCGTCATCACTAAATGCATCCGTGCCGCCTAGAGCAGCAATGGAAAGGTCATTGTGTGACGAGGCAACTTCGTGCTGCACTTCCGGATCGCCCAATGGAACATCTTTGGGAACATTCAAAATCCGTAACACAGACGACATTACTTCCTGAAACGCTGGTGCCGCCACGGTTCCAGCCAAATGACTAGCCCCATTCAAAGTGACAACTACAACAACTTCAGGGTTAGCCACAGGTGCGAATCCCATAAACGAAGCGTTATACCGATGGGTATAAACCTTGTGCTCAAAATCAAAAATCTGCGCAGAACCCGTCTTGCCCCCAACACTGTAGCCCTTCACTTTGGCCAGTTTCCCAGTGCCGGTCAGAACAACTTGTTCCATCATCTTGCGGAGCGTCATGGCCGTTTCAGGAGTCAAAACTTTACCCGATTGTTCAGGCATCATCACTTCCGGAGCCAGTCCTTCCCGTTGAGCCTTAATCACTAACCTGGGTTTAACTAACCTTCCATGATTGGCCACAATCGCGCAAGCCTGGGCCAACTGAACAGTAGTCGTAGTCAACTCATGTCCCATCGCAATGGAACCAATGGAACTCTTCTGCCATTTCCGCAGCGCTCTTACTTTTCCAGTATTCTCTTCCAATAGAGGAAGTCCGATTTTTGTCCCGAATCCGAACTGGCGAATGGTGTCATACATCATCCTGTCGCCAACCCTCAGCCCAATTTGAATCGCACCAATGTTCGACGATTTCGCCAATACATCGGTCATACTAAGCAATCCGTAAGGATCATGGTCATGAATAACGCGGCCAAACAAATTGATCTTTCCGCCACCGCAACCAATCATGGTTCCGGGAGTCAAATTCGTATGCTGCAGAGCCGCCGCCATCGTGATCACTTTGAATACTGAGCCTGGCTCGAAGGGCACCGCAACAGCTTGATTCAGCCGTCGCTTCATCATCGTCTTCAGATCTTTGTTATCGGCCAGCGTATCGTTTGGATTGAAACTCGGGTAACTGGCCATCGCCAGAATGTCGCCCGTCGATGGGCGAATTACAACAATGCTCCCCGTTGGCGTGCCGTTCTTTTTGGCGTGGGCTTCAAGCACCTGCTCCGCGACAAATTGAATTCGTTGGTCAATGGAAAGTGTAATGTCTTTCCCTGCCATTGCAGCACTGAAAATTTTTGAGGAAACACCACGCTGCTTCACATCATGCAGTAATTCCACTTTTCCAGATTGCCCTTCCAACTCTTCGTCCAAGGCCAATTCCAGGCCCCCATCGCCTTCTTCCTTAAAATTAACTCCGCCCAATATATGGGAGGCTAGAGCGCCTTTGGGATAATGCCGGACGGAGGTTTGTTCGAAATGGATGTAATCCAGACGGGTAGAGTATTCCTTAATCCTGGCCAACTCGGCTGGTTCCAAATGCCGTTTTAAAAGAAGGAACCCTCTTTTCGCGGCACGGTAGTTGCTGATTTTTTCCATCAGTAACTTCCGGTCCATGCTGAGTGCGCCGCTTAGAAGATCTGCCGCCATGTCGACATCAGCAATGCGCATGGGGTTGATGGAAACGGAAGTGCCGGGAACGCTCATAGCCAACGCCTGGCCACTGCGATCAAAAATTGCACCGCGCTTTGCTCTTACTTCAATTTTCTGTTTTTGTTGTGTTTCAGCTTGACGCCGTAACTCAGCATGCTGGAACACTTGTAACTGGATTAACCGCCCGGCGATGATCGCTGCCCACATAAGTAGGCCGCAGAACAATACCACCATGCGGCGATGGGATTTGGGTTCAACCCTGATTTCTGTCATTTGTTTCTCCAACACCAGCGCACGAAGCCGTCAGGCTTGTACGGTTTTTGGGGGAGGTGCAGAGATTGCCGCGCTTAAGAGTGGAACGAGTCCGGCTGGACTCCCTCAAAACTGAGGAAATAAAGGGAATGGAACGAAGGAGGAATACTGATGATACCGTTAATAAAATTTTGAGTCCAGCCAGACTCGTTCCACTCTCAATGCGCTTCATAAATTCGACAAGTTACTTCCGGTCTTTCACGTTCATTGCAAAACTGGCATCCAGATTCGGGTTTAACAAAATCACCCTGTCCGGAGCAGCCTGAAAACTTTGCTTCTTAGCTTCCTTTGCCAATTCCACGGGGCTTAACAACCGCGCCCGCTCTGTTTCCAGGGAAGCTTTTTCTGTATTGAGGGTCAGCTTTTCCTGCTGCAGTTGATGAATCCTGTATCCCGCCATCAGGTTATAGGCGCTTGGTAGCAACAGCCCGATAAGCAATACCATGCCCACCGCCGCACTTCCCAAAGCCTTTAGGCTTGCCAGATTGTCGTCGGGATTCACTGCCCGCACTACGCGGCTATTGTCCAAAGGTTTACGGTATAACCAGATGTCTTCCATGGGCAGCGCCCGTAAAGAACAATCCGCCGCGCGAAAACCACCGGGCTGATCACTCGCATCGTGACCAGTTTGGAACAACTTGATAAATCGTGCGCCCAGTGTTGCCATATCGCCCTCTTTTTACCTAACTAACTCACTTACTTACTCAAATTCCACTAGCCGGAGTTTTGCGCTACGACTCGCCGCGTTGGAGTTAATCTCCGCCGCTGTCGGCTTAACCACATGCTTAGTCAAAATCTTTACTTTGCCCTCGCGCCCCCACTGTTGAAACTGGCGCTTCAAAAGCCTGTCTTCTAAGGAATGGAAGCTGATCATCGCCACCCTTCCACCCGGTCGCATCAGAGCAGGAACCGTGGCAAGGAGAGACTCAATCTCGTCCAACTCGCCATTCACCACTATTCGTAGGGCCTGAAACGTCAAAGTCGCAGGATGGATTTTTCCCATCCGAGGAGCGGCGGAGCGGATCACATCAGCCAAATGCAAAGTGGTCCGGATCGGCCGCGCCCTCAGAATGGCCCTAGCTATATGGCGGCTCCTCCTTTCCTCGCCATATTTGTAGATCAAATCGGCGAGTTCCTTCTCTGGCGTAAAATTCACAATGTCTGCGGCCGTTTCCCCGCTGCTGCGGTCCATCCGCATATCCAGCGGCCCGTCGGACATAAACGAAAAACCCCGGTCTGGCGTCGTCAACTGCATCCTGCTTACACCCAGATCCGCTAAAAATCCATGCGCTGGCTCTACTCCGCTTAGCGCTTCTCGCAATCGCGAAAAAGGAGCATGGATAAACTGGATCCTTGCCGCAACTTCCTCACAATGCGCCCGGGCCAACTCCAACGATTCCGCATCTCTATCGCAGCTGTACAATCTGCCACTTTCCAGACGCTTTGCAATCGCAAAGCTGTGCCCACCCAAACCGGCTGTGGTGTCAACGTAAATGCCCGAAGGTTGGATCGCCAACCCTTCCAGCACTTCCTCCGATAACACCGGAATATGCATAAAAGCCTGTTAGTCCAGGCCCAATTCTTCCAGCCGATGCAGCTTCTCTTCCAAGCTTTCTTCCGCTTTCGCCGTCCTGGCATCGTAGAAAGCTTTCGGAAATACTTCGATGTAGCCCTTCTTCCCCAACAACCACGCCGGCTTGTTCTCAAGCTCTAATAGTTCGCGTAGTTCCTGCTTCAGCAATAGGCGTCCTTGCTTATCCACCGAAGCCATTTGGCCATACTTCATCATGATCAGGTAGACATCCTTGGCCGCCTGTTCACGAACACTGTTCATCAAGGCCTCCGCGGCCGCCCATCCAGAGGATGTATAAACCCGCGCTGCCTTCCTGTCTGCAGTCGTTACAAAAACTTCCTTGTCACCAACAGCATTCAGAAACTCCTGAAATTCTGAGGTCAGCTTCAACCTTCCAGCTTCATCCACACGCGTTTCCTTAATCCCGACTGGGATCCGGGCATGCGGGCGTGAAAGCTCTTCAGTCATCTCTTGCTCAATTCTTGTGGTCGACTAACTCCGCCTAACCACTTTAACCCAATTTTGCGCCAGTTGAAACCAATTTCTTCCAATCCTGACCAGTTCATCTTGCCACAGGCCCTCCAGGATTTCAAGAAGTATTTTGAGGTGAATTTTCCTTAAGTCGATGCTGGCTTTAGGGTTGCTCGGCGAACACAAGGCGAAATCAATTTTCCTTACCCTTCCCCTAGTGTACAATCCAAAATATGGCTCTTGATATGGTAGGCTCCAACCCTAATCGCGTTCACTTTGAGAACAGCGCGCCCATTCTGCGCGTTGAAAATATGCAAACCAGCCTTGATTTTTACGGAAAACTCCTAGGCTTTACCTGCGCCGATTGGGGAAATGAGGACTTCTCCTACGTTTCCCGCGATGCCGCAGCCATCTATCTTTGCCAGGGCGACCAGGGTCGCGGCGGTGCCTGGGTCTGGATTGGGGTGGAAGATGCGGCGAAACTCCACGAAGAATTCAAATCCAGTGGGGTAAAGATCAAGATGCCACCCCAAAACTACCCCTGGGCCCTGGAATTCCACGTCCAGGACCCCGATGGCAACGTTCTCCGCTTCGGCTCGGAGCCTCTTACTAACGAAGAACCTGCGCCCTAGTCGAAAACCCCGCGTTGGCCGATAGGATGTATAGTACTCTGGCTATATAAGATGAAGCTCTACGACCTAGATCCCGGCCCCGAATGTCCTGAAATCGTTCGGATGATAGTGGAAATCCCCAAGGGATCCACCAATAAATACGAATATGACGGAGAACTGGGCATGTTCCGGTTAGACCGCGCTCTCTACTCGCCCATGCACTACCCTGGCGATTACGGCTTCATCCCCGGCACTTTAGCCGAGGATAACGACCCGCTTGACGTCCTGGTTCTTGTTCAAGAACCCAGCTTCACCGGATGCCTCCTCGAAGTGCGCCCTGTTGGTGTGTTGAATATGGTTGACGATAAAGAAGGTGACCAGAAAGTGCTGGCCGTGCCCACCAGGAATCCCCGCTACGACCAAATCCACACCATGGACCAAATTTTCAACCACGTTCGCCGCGAAATTGAACACTTCTTTACCATCTACAAGGAGCTGCAAGGTTCCACGCCAAAGATGGATGGATGGGGCGGACCCAAAGAAGCCAGGACCGCCATCATGGAATCCCGCGCCCGCTACACGGAATCAAAGCAAGGCAAATAGTCCCGGATTTCGCAGGTCCCAAGCACTCACAGGGATTTCTCTGATGCCTCATATAAGGCATAAATTTTCTGGTAATTCTCTCCAGCCACTGTTATATTTTCTTCGACACACTTTAGTTACCCAATGTTGGAAATCGCTACTAAGCCGCTGCGGTCCTGGATGATTGGGGCTCACGCGGCCCCCGTAGTGACAAATCCTGTAGGGAATGTTACAAAGGGGCTGATGCTTGCCGCAGCGTTTGCCCCTATTTTTCTAATCAGCCTGTTGATCCCAATGATGGCTGAAGCCCAGCTCCCAAACTTTTCCGGCACCTGGAAGTTACTCCCCCAACTTAGTAACTTCGCCACCGCCACTCCGCCCAAAGCCATGACCATGAATATCCGCCATCAGGAACCGGCTCTAATGGTCCAATCTACAACCACTACAGCCCAGGGCGAACAGGCATCTGAATATCGTTGGTGGACCGATGGCTATCCGTCCGCCAATACAATACGGTCCATTGACTACAAAACCAATGTAAGTTGGAACGGCAAAGCCTTGATCTCCAATTCAAAAGCCACCACCTCCCAAGGCCCCATCGATATGACTGACGCTTGGACGCTTACTAAGTCAGGTAAGCAACTACAAATTTCAAGAGTACTCTTGATTCGCGGCCAGCAAGTGGAACAAACCTATATTTACGAAAAGCAGTAAGTCTCCACCAATTAGGGTATTCGCAAACCAACCAGCTGAAATTAAATATAGTAGACTCTAGGCAGAGGTTCCATGGGTCCCCGTTCCTTCCGCTCACTGCCCAAGTTGGCAGTCGCTATCCTTCTCGCATCTCCACTCGCCCACGCCCAACAAGGCCGCGCCTCCCTTTTCGGCAGTGTCGCCGATTCCACCGGTTCCGCCATCGCCGGAGCCTCCGTCATCCTCGCCAACACCGGCACCAATCTCGAATATCCAACCCTCACCAACGAAGGCGGCAACTATGTCCTCAACGACCTCCCTTCCGGCTCCAGCTACCGCCTCACCGTTGCGAAATCCGGTTTCAGTAAATCCATTCGCAACGGACTCACGCTCGAAGTTGATCAGCGCGCTCAAATCGATGTCAGCCTCCAACTGGGAACCGTCACCGAAGAAATATCCGTCACCGCCGATTCGCCTCTGGTCGATACCGGCTCAGCCACAGTCGGCAAGGTGATTGAAAGCCGCGCCATTGAAGAACTCCCCGTCGATGGCCGCAGCGCTCTTTCCCTGGTCCTTCTCGCCCCCTCCGTGCAATCCGCCTTCGGTCCAGACGCCAATGGCTTTGCCGACCGAGGCCTCACCGTTTCCGCCATCCGTATCAATGGCAGCCCTATCGCCAGTAACAACCTCATCGTCGATGGCCTTAGCAGTATCAATCCCTATGTGCCCGATGTGAACGTCAATCCCGTCACCGATGCCGTTCAGGAATTTAAGGTCCAAACCAGCACCATGTCATCCGAATATGGTTTCACCCTCGGCGGTGTAGTCAACTTGATCACCAAGTCCGGCACAAATCAATTCCACGGCTCGCTCTACCACTATTTACGCAACGATAAAATCGACGCCAATAGCTGGACTAACAATCGCACCGCCCGTCCAAAGTTGCCCCTGCGATACAACCACTTCGGCGGAACCATCGGAGGACCCATTCGAATTCCCAAAATCTACAATGGCCAGAACCGCAGCTTCTTCTTTTTCAATTACGATGCCTACCGTTTCGTAAATAGCAATTCCGGTTTTTACACCATGCCTTCCGATGCCCAACGCGCCGGTGATTTTTCCGAACTCTACGATGGCCAAAGCCGCAAAATTACCATTTACGATCCAAACACCCTCACCACAGGCCCGAACGGAACCGGTACCGCGCGCCTGGCTTTCCCTGACAACATCATCCCTGCCAGCCGCATCGATTCGGTTGCAAAGAACATACTCGCCTTCTATCCGCTGGCCAACCGCACGCCAGACAATCCATTAACACGGCTCAATAACTACTACGGCGCAGTTAGCGGACATAAGCGCATGAACCAATCCACCACTCGCCTTGACTACCGCTTCTCAGACAAACACAACATTTCTGGCCGATATATTTATTACTTGCAGTTCACTGATTCCGGTACCGGAAATCTTTATCCAAGCCCCGTCATTCGCGGCCGTAACGATCCCTTCGGCGGACATAATATCGTCTTGTCCGATAGCTACGTCTTGAAGCCCAATCTCTTCCACGAATTCCGCATTGGCGTTGCCCGTCAAAATTTCGGATTCGCTGTGCCTAGCGCTGATCAAGGCTGGCCCCAAAAAGTCGGTTTGCCCGCCATCGTTCCACGCGACGTGTTCCCGGCAATTAGCAATGGTCTTCCCGGTTTCAGCACCGGCACAGTGGGTCGTCGTGGTGGCTTGGTCTGGCAACTTTTCGATGGCGTCAACTATATCCGCGGAAATCATTCCCTCAAAATTGGCACCGAAATGCGCCTCATCCAAGCCAATAATCTGCAGAAAAGCAATCCTTCCGGCACCTTCAACTTTTCCGCTGCGCTCACCAACAATGCGTTGGCCAACACTACTGCCACCGGCTCCGCCTTCGCTTCTTATCTGCTCGGAGTCGTCGGCAGCGCCTCAGTCAGCACACACTTGGGTGAATCAGAAGTGGGCAAAGCTGTCAGCTTCTATGTCAATGACGATTGGCGTCCCGCTCGCCGCCTCTCCATCAACGTGGGTCTCCGCTATGATGTGCAACAGCAACCCTACGAACGCCGTTGCGGAACATCGCGCTTTGATCCATTCTCTAAGAACCCACTCAATGGGCTGCAAGGCCAAACCCAATTTGCCTGCAAGGATTACGGCCGCAGTTCAGTGAAATCCGATTACAACGATATCTCTCCCAGATTCGGATTTGCCTGGGACGTATTCGGAAATCAAAAAACCGCGTTACGCGGCGGCTACAGCATTTTCTATCCATCGCTGTGGTCTTTCTATACCGACAATTTCGGCAGCACCAACGGCTTCGCCACAACGCAGACTGTATATAACGCGCCAGGCGGCAGTACCGTATTGCCAGCATTCCAACTCAAAGATGGATTCCCTTTTGCGCCAACGCAACCCGAAGGGGCAAAACTCGGTCCCAATCTGTTCTCCACCTCCGGTAGTGCCGCCTACCAGGAACCCTACGCTGTCACCCCCATGTCTCAGCAATGGAGCCTTTCCATTCAAAGGCGCGTCTCCCGCACATGGATGGTAGAAGCAGCCTACTCCGCAAACCACTCCACGCATCTATTCGGAGGAGCTTACGATTACAATCAAATCAGACCAGACGTATTAAGTGAATATGGCCTGCTGAACCAGCTGAACGATCGCCTCGATAATCCATTTGCCGGTAAGGTTCCCGGTACGCTAGG
>JAYUSZ010000330.1:0-23079 GCA_043755435.1 Bryobacterales bacterium
CGGGAAGGGGTTTGATAATGTTCCGACGAAAGTCAGGCCTGTATCTCGCGAAGGCACCAAGGATGTGTTTCTGTCGTAACCATTCTGCAAAACGTCTGCACGGCGCAGGCCTAGGCCGCTGAAGTACATTCCATACCCGCCGCGAAATACTGTTGTCTTGCGGAATGTGTAGGCCAGACCAAAACGCGGCATGAAGTTGTTACTATCGCGCGTCCACAATTCACGCGCTTGTCCATCCACGCCGGCGAACAACAAGCCACCGCGCACCTTGAACTGGTCGGGCGGCAATTCCTTGGTGGGGTTGGCAGCGTAACTTGCGGCATAAGCGGCTTGTGCGTCTTTCTCAATTGGAAGCCCGGTGTTAAATGCGAAATCACGCACGCTGCGATTGTAGCGTTCAGTCAGCGGCCCTTCAATTTCATAGCGAATGCCCAGCGTCAGAGTTAAGTTGCGCTTCACACGCCAGTTGTCTTGAACGTAGCCGGCCCACAGTGTGGATTGCTCGGCCATATCTCCATTGCGTGCAATAAAACTGTTGGCGGCAGGCAGGCCCAATAGGAATGCGGCGAAACCTTGGCCGATGGGCGAAGCCGTGCCGTTGTCAAGCGGTCCTCTGGTCCACGTCGTGTCAAAAATAAAACTGCCGCTGCGAGTGGAATTTCCGTTGTAGCGGCTCTGGCGGTAGGCGCGGGCTTCTGCGCCGAAGTCGATGTTGTGATTGCCGCGCAGCTTGTTAAACGCTGCCACTGCCGAATGAGTATCCATGAAGCGCGCCTCGCCGGCATTGACGGTGGTGAAGTACCCATTGATGTTGAATACAGGAAATTCGCTTTGGTCTGGACTGATCAAGCTGGCGAACGTTTTCGGAAAGCCCAGGCTGGTAAGGTCGAAATTGCGTCCATGCAGTGGCGTAGTTTGCCGCGTGAACCGAGTGTAACCGTAGCGCAAGTTCAGCACCAAGCTTGGGGAGATGGCGATGACATCATCAAACGAAGCGCCGCGCGGTGAATAAGCTTCGCGCAATCCAGTGGCTTGCGTTTCAAAATAATCATTGCGGCGTGTATCGCGCTCATACATGTTGCCGCGAATAAAAATCCGGTTGCGGGCGCTGATGTTGTGATCCACGCGCACCGTGTGGGTGAAATAATCTGCCAATTCCGGGCTTGTTGGCCTGGGGAAATTGTTGCGATGGTCAGCCGTGGTTCCGGCATTAATAGGTAGCGGGAAATAGGTCTGCACCTTGTTGGCAACTGGATTAATCAAACTCGGCGGAATGATGTTTCCTGGGAACGGATCCTGCTGATAGCGCGTGGTGCTGTTGTCCAACCGGCGGCGTGTGAATGGGTTGAAGATTTGGTAATTCCCGCCGATCTTCGTCAATTCGGAGAAGTCGCCTTTCCGCATATCAGCCGTAGGAACTGTGAGCGTTGTGCCCCCGCGAGGGCGGCTATCAGACAGCGCTTCGTAGGCCCACATGAAGAAAGTCTTGTTACGACCGTCGTATAGTTTTGGAATGTAGATGGGTCCACTTAACGAACCGCTCCAGCGATCGTAATTGAATTCGCCGCGACCAATGCCCGCCTTATTGGCAAAGAAATCGTTGGCCATCCATTGCGGTTTCATTTTTGTATAAGTTCCACTACCGTGAAGTTTGTTAGTGCCGGAACGCAGGCTGATATTGACTAGCCCTCCTGAGCTTTGCCCGGTGCGAGCGTCAAAGGAGCTCGTTTCCACACGCATTTCACCGATGGCATCCACTGGCGGAACATAACCCGCAGCCACTCTGCCGTTGCCGCCCTTCGATGTATTCGACACACCGTCAAGAGTAATATCAGTGGTTCCGCTGGTGCTGCCGCTCATACTGTAATCGACGATGTGAGTAGGTTCATAGGGACGATTCAGTTTCGGATCGCCTTCGAAGGTGGTCCCTGGTGCAAGGGCAATCAGTGCATAGGGATTGCCATGAGCGATGGGCATTTCTGTCAGTTCTTTGGAGCTAATCAGGATACCCAGAGTGCCGTTAGTGGCTTCAATGAGAGGAGCGGAATCGGTGACGTCAATGGTTTGCGCCACGTCTCCCAATTCCAACTTCACGTCAATTCGCAAATTATCGTTGACACTGACAGTAATGCCGCGGCGGGCGTATTTCTTGAAGCCTTGATGTTCGGCAGTGATCTGGTAGCTGCCAGGAATCAGCAGTGGCGCTGCGAAAGCCCCATGTTCATTGGTGTTGAGAACGGTATCAATACCTGTCTCAACATTACGCAGCGTAACTTTGGCACCGATGATGGATGAGTTCTGCTGATCCGTTACTTGTCCGGCAACGGTGCCTCGCGATTCCTGTGCTGTCGTGGAAAGGAGCGTGAATATGAAAATAGAAATGATTCGGAATAGTAAAGATATAGGCACAATAATCCCCGGTCAGACGACTCTGTGTTACGAATACTATCACGAAAAATGGTCTAAAAAATGATTCTAAGCACCGCCTCTGTTTGCCTGCTAAGGTTCGCTTGAGCAGAAATTCTTCCAAACTGACCCAGTGCGCCGAATGTAGTGTTGGGTCCGGAAAACACTGGATGATTTGCCAGATTGAAGGATGAGGCGCGCAGATTCACTTTGAATTTTTCAGAAACTACGAACTGCTTGGTGATGGTGAGATTAATGTTGTTCATGCCAGGGTTGCGCAACCATGGCGCGCGCTGGCCCACATTGCCAAAAGTGAAATCAGCAGGTTGGCTGAAGGCGGCTGTGTTGAAGTAGGCACCCAAACGGTCTGTGATTCTGCCGCTGATACCGGCGTTAGGATCCCCAGTAACATTAGGACGCTGGCCGCCTGCTCCGGTAAGGAACAATGTGTTCTGATTCACGCCGAAGCTGAGTGGAAAGCCCGATTGGAATGTACTGAACGTGGCCATGTTCCATTGGCCAAACAGAAGATCGACTGGCTTGGAAACGTTGCCCAAAAACTTCCGGCCCTTGCCAACGGGAACGTCATAGGAAGTTGTGATCGTAAGGCGGTGAGGCACGTCGAAGGAAGTAACGGACCGCTCCACACGCCGATTATAGTTGTTCTGATATGGACCCAGATCGCCGATATTCTTGGCGAAAGTATGGGACACGATGGTGCTTAAGCCATGCCATAGGCGCTGTTCAAATTTGGTTTGGAGGGAATGGTAGACCGTACTGCCGAAGGTGGGCAAGTTACGCGTGATGTTCAGAAATTGAGGATACGGGCGCAGTAATTGTTGCCGCTGCACGGTGGCCCCAGCCAACGCACCAACGGCGATTACTCCTTGGAAAGGGTTAGGAACCGAATCCAGCAGCGAGCGGCCAAGGGAAAGAAATTGAGTAGGTACCTGATTGATGTTTTCGGAAATTCCGGTTTGAGGGTCGGTGGTAATGTTGATCCCGCGACTGCCAACATAGCCAACTTGCAGGAGCGATTTAGAAAATACTTCACGTTGAATATTGATGTTCCAGGTGTGGAGCATGGGAGTGCGGTCGCCTGGTTCAACAAAGGAAATGTTCTGCCCAACCAGGGTTGCAAGTCCAAGCTTGTTCCCAGTAGCTGCGGCCAAACCGCTAGGAAACGGATTGCTGAAGCGGTCTTTCGGGGTGAAACCATCCTGCGAAGTTACAACGCTAGTAGTTGTTGAAAATCCTACTGGATCCACGGAGCCCACAACGGGAATATAGTGCAAGGCATAGCCGCCCCGAACTACAGTTTTCGGTGCCAATGTAAAGGCAAAGCCGAATCGCGGTGCGAAGTTGTTGCGATCCGAATCGTAGATACCGCGGTTCAATCCGCCTTGATTGGCGTACTGCAGGCCGCCCACCAAGTTCAATCCAGCCGCTTTGATTGGGCTTGCAACCGTACGATTGAACCCACGAGTGGCGCGATCATAGCGTTCGGTTCGTGGAGTTTCAAACTCATAGCGTAGACCCATGTTGATTGTAAGTTTCGAAGAAACACGGAAGTCATCCTGAAAGAAAAACCCTTGATACTTGTTGATAATTGACACACCTGTGTTGTTGTCCAGTGACCCGCCGCCCAGCCCAATAAGGAACGAAGCCATTGGAAACCCGGTATTGCCTGTGGGCGTCAAAGCGGATGGACCGTTTGACCATGCGTTGGAGAAGGAAAAGGTTCCACTAGGATTGTTGATGCGGAAAAAGTTGCCGTATAGGAATCGCAGATCCACGCCGACTTTTAAAACGTGTTTGCCCCGTTGATGCGAAACGTTGGATTGGAGAAAATACGTGTGACCTACATCGTTAATCAAAGGGCTGTTGGCTAAGCCAGTAAAGCCTGTGATGCCAATTGTTGGGAAGGCTTTGGCCTGCAGCAGGTTCGTATATTGCGAGGTGAATCCCAAGGTTGCAAGATCGAAACCCCCAGACCAGGGGGCGTTGTCTTCTTTGCCGTATGCGTAACCCATGCGCACGTCCAGTGTCGTACGCGGATTTAACAGAATGGTGTTGCCCCACGAAAACCCCAAGTGGGGACGGTTGACAATGTTGTGGCCTTGCGAGGCGATACCGTTAAAATCGAAGGGAAAGTTCAATAATCCCTTGCCCTGGTTTAAGCGGAAGAAGGTTGTCCAGGCATCGGAAAAACGCTGGTCCACCTTCACTACGGTCATGTCATAGTTCCGTGGCCACTTCCCGGAAAATCCATAATTCTGCACCCAAGGTTGCGTTGCGTTAGGAGCACTGCGATTTGCTTGTGGCCAGAAGGGCATGATTTTCTGGGCAACCGGATCCTGTCTGGTTTGAGGAATTTGATTACCGGCAAAGGGCGTCCGCGTTGGGTTTCCATTTACAAGACTGGTGGAGAATGGATCGTAAATTGCTTGAGCTACTTCTGAAAAATCGCCAGTGCGCATCTTGGCTGTTGGCACGCTTAGAATATTGTCAATGCCGTTGCCTTCGCGTGCGCCTTCGTAGCTGGTGAACCAAAACGTTCGATTGCGGCCGTCAAAGAGTCTCGGTATCCAGACAGGGCCTCCCAATGAAAATCCGAAAGTATTGGCTCCGAATGCAGCCAGGGGTCTGCCTTGTCCACGAGCGAAATATAGATTTGCATCCAGGGCGGAGTTACGGAAGAATTCGTAAGCGGTGCCGTGCAATGCGTTGGTTCCACTCTTGATTACTATGTTGGTGAAGCTTCCACCACTACGGCCATATTCAGCGGAAAGGGTCCCCATTTCGAGTTTGAATTCAGCGATGGAATCTACCGAAGGTACCCACTGCGAAATGTTCACGCCTCGGTTCACGTTCACCGTATTGGCTGCACCATCCACGAACACATCGGTTGCGGCAACAGGTGCTCCATTGGCCGAAAAGAAGATGTTCGTAATAGTGTCATTCGGGCGTGTATCTTCGCCGTATCGGTTATTCACAACACCTGGGGTCAACGTAAACATGAACAACGAGCTTCGGCCTTTCAGTGGCAGGTTGTCACGAATCTCTTGCCGGATAGCCGTGCCAAGCGAAGTGGAATCGGTCTCAACCACTCCTACATTTGCCACAACACTGACAGTTTCAGCGGTATCGCCCAACTGCATTCTAACGTCCTCACGCAAGGTCTGGGTCAGTGCCAGAGTCAGGCCTTTTGGATAGATGTGCGGAATCCCGCGGCCTTCACGGAGAGTTCGTAATTGCCAGGAGCCAGGAATTGGAAAATATAGAAGCCATCGTTATCGGCATTGGTGACCCGTTCCGCTGCGGTGTCGATATTTTTCAAAGTAACAGACGCCCCAGCTACGGATGCTTGGGATGGGTCACTGATGGTTCCTTGCAAGGTTGAACGAAAATCTTGGGCGAACAAGCCGATCGTCAATAGTGTTGTGAGTAAGGCGATGCGTAATGGCATGCGAAATACAATATCACAAATATTTAGCGATTACCTTCGTATCCTGCGTTCATAAAAATTACGAAACAGCGGACCAAAAGTGTCCCTGGTTTTTCCGTAAGTTTGATTGAGCATAGACGAGTCTGCCCAACGGCTGTGCATCCAAATCCAGATTGACATGGGCGTTTTCAATCGAACTGAGAATGAGAAGCTAAAGCTCCTTGTCATCGTGAAGCCGGTTTCAGCCTTGCTGATAGCTGTTCTATGCGATTCTTGAATTTCGTTGTTAGGCCGCGCGGGTCAGGAGACTGCCGGATGCAAATTTCGTAGTAATTTGTGAAGGCCATAGTTACGCGCACCCAGCTTTTTCCGCTTTTTCAGTTACTCCAATTGCTGCGGTTGGAGTAGGCTCGGTGGGCTGCGAGATGAGGGGAAGCGCGGCGTATAAGGTACTTTGCAGATTGTGAACGCGAGTTTCGCGATACAGAGCGAAGTGCAGCGCAACTGACCCGGTTAGACATCTGAGTTCTCCCGCGGACAGATCGTCAAAGTCAAGATATTGGTTGCAATAGATTTCCTCCTGCTTGAGTGTCTTCATGAAACTTTCGCAAGCGGCATTGTCGTATGGGTTCGCCGGTCGGCTGATGCTTGCCACCATCTTATTGGCTTTGAGGATGTCGACATAATCGCCGCAGGCATACTGCTCACCGCGACGGGAATAGGCAGGTCGCGGTAGGGACGGCCATTGCTGACCGCTAGACATTGTGTACGATCGCTCACATGCCAACTTGGATCGTTTGGTATCGGAACTCAAAGAACAGGAACCTATCTTCGAGGCGTTCCACCTGGCCTGCCGTTCCGTTGGGATCGTCAGACTCTGATTCAAGGTCTAAACTTTACCCTTGTTTCAAATTTGGGGCTAATCGGCCTGTTGGGAGAAATCCCCGGGTGGCGGCTCGTACAGTGATTTGAAGAATGGTGCAATAGAACTTAACCTTTTTCAAACCCGCTGCCCTTGTTTGAGTTTGCCGCAACTGATTCGCGCTAAACGTGCCGCTGGACGCACCAAAGACCTTGAGGCCCTGGCCGAACTGGAAGCCATTGAAGAAGAAAGATAGCCACTAAATACAACAATGGCCTCCGAAGGAGGCCATTGCTTAACTACAACTCAAAACTACAAACAACTTAGAAGCTGAAGCGCAAGCTCAACTGCATATTGCGTTCGCTACCCTTGCCTGTGATCTTACCGAACGTTGCGCTGGTCGGGTTGCGATCAACGCCACTCCAATTGGGGTGGTTGATCCAGTTAAAGCTATCAGCACGGAACTGCACTCTGGTCCGTTCAGTAATTCTAAAGTTCTTGAACAGTGACAGATTCCAGTTCTGAAAGCCAGGGGAGTAGGTTAAGTTACGGTTAAACTGCGTGGTGAATGTCCCAGCAGTTGGGCGAGTGGCCAAGGTTTGAGCACTGGTGGCAGTTGCTCCAGTGGTGAACCAATAATTCTGTGCCGCGCTGCTAGCCGCAAACTCACGATTGTAAGTGATGGGGCCACCGATGTTCCAGATTTGAGCACCGGAACCGGTTCCAACACCGGCGAAATCATCACCGGATGCAACTGTGCCTGGGGTACCCGTTTGGAACTGGGTAACTCCCGAAATCTGCCATCCGCCAGCAACCTTACCAACGACGGTGTTCGAGTTCTTCAAGAACGGAATTTCGTAAATGAAGTTGATCACAGCCTGTTGACGAGTATCGAAGTCCGATGGAGACCACAGTTTTGAGGCGTCAAAAGCATTCGGTAGAATATCACGTTGACCAGACCCATTGTCGTTCGACTTCGATAGCGTGTAAGCGACACCATAGCTTAGGCCGCTGCTGAAGCGGCGGTTGAGTCCAACCTGGAAACCACGATAGTAGCTGCTGGCTTCATTGTTGGTGATGCGGATGGGACCAAAGCCTGCATAAGGACGCAGGAAGTTGGCATTTATACCAGGGTTCGCCTGAATCGTTCCCGGAGCCAACTGGTTTAGGTTTCGTTCGCGTTGCGCGTGCAAGCCCTTGCGCCCCACATAGGAAACTTCCAAAACGTTCTTGAAGGGAAGTTGTGTTTCCATTGTGAAGTTCCAGTTCCAGGATTCTGGATTCTTGAAGATAGGATCCTGCGTGTTAACGGACAACGGGAAGCCTGCGCGGGCGCCGCCACCGGGGGCATCAACACGGCCAGTTGGGATGGAAGCCAGCGGCTGGAATGGTGCGTTGCCGCCCAGGAAGATGGAATCGGAAACACCGAGGCGGGTTGAGAAACGACCCACGCCAGCGCGAAACACAGTCTTAGGAGTAATCGAATAAGCCAAACCGACGCGAGGTTGAATCAGGTTCTTCTGTGTCTGCGAGAAGGACTTGTCACCACGGAACAGACGATTTAGTTCACCCGAGTCCGCCAGCGGTACACGACCCTTGGCTGCATCCGTGAAGCCGCTGCCAGGAATCACTACACCGTTGTAGGGGTCCCCAAAGCCAGGAAGAGGATTACCAGAGGCTGGATCCACTCTCACTGCTTTCGATCTGTCGTAAACTGACGGATCGAATACGGACATGTTGCGCCACAATGAATAGTAGGGTTGCACCAGGCTGTAACGAACTCCAAATTCCACCTTCAATTTTTCGCTTACTTTCCAGGCATCCTGCCCGAAGAATTCAAGCATGTGTCCGCGATAGGGGGTAAAGGAGCGTCTGCCGATTTCAGCATAGCTGTTGAACAATCCGGCTGCTGCGTCGGCCAGGGCCACGCCCGTGCCGCCTACGCGCGAATCACGGAACTCAAACCTGCCATTTTGATTGTCTGTACCGCCAGGAACTCCGGCAATGTTGATTTGATCGTAGTCATTCTGGCCGGACCGTTCAAACATTCCACCGAACTTGATGGTGTGGGCACCCTTCACCTTGGTCGTGTTGTTCGAGATGTTGTAAATTGGCCCTGTGGAACTGGACGGATAAGGGCTACCGGTGTAGCCGTTGAAACCAGTTGCGTCAAATGCAGGTAACTTGTTGGGACGATCTTTGCCGTCTGGAAAAACATAAGCGTAGTTGATGCCGTACTTGGTGCGGTCAAATGCCGGTGTATCTTCCATTCCGATGAACACTTGATCGCGGCTGGCCGAAATCAGGGTTTCGCTTACCGTTGAAGCGTTAATAGTTCGGGTCCAGTTCACCGATGCTGTCTGATTGGGGCGGTTAAAAATTCTCGACGAGATCAGAAAACCAGTCTGGAATGGATTGGTATCAATGTAATGAAACAAAGAAGAGCGAAACTTAATTTGATCTTTTTGCGTGGGCAGGATGTCCACCGAAATCGTATCTTTGCGCTGATTCGTTGGCGCACTCTTCAATCCGTACCAATTGCTGGTGCCCTGAGGGGATGCCAGGGTTGCATCCGGGAACACACTCAATAGTGCCAACCCGTTCGGGCTGGTCTGGCTGCGTGGAATAATGTTGTTCGGGTACACAAGACCACTTGGGTCCTTGATTGTACGTACGCCCGATAAGAAGATGTTCGTCGAAAGCAACTCGCTGAAGTCACCGGCTTTCATCTTGCTGGTAGGAACGGTTCGCAAACCAGTAGAAACCTGGCGGCGGCGAACATATTCCTGACCAAAGTAAAAGAACACCTTGCTCTTATCTGTATTCCATTTTCCAGGAATATAAACCGGTCCATTTAAATTGAACCCGAACTGGTTGAATTTTTCCGAAGGAATCAACACACCGTTGCGGCGATTGGTCCAGGAATTTGCATTCAACGCGGAGTTACGAAGATTTTCAAACATCGCGCCATGGAACTGCTGACCGCCGGACTTTGTAACAATGCGGATTTGACCGCCGCCTGCGCGACCGTATTCAGCCGAGAAGTTAGCTGTCAGAATTTGCACTTCCTGCACCGAATCCAAATCAGCAGAGCCGATGGAAGTGCCGTTGGAGCGGGTACGAATTCCCACTGCACCGTCATAGCTGATCAGGTTGTCCTGGCTACGGCTGCCATTAATATTGAAGCCGCCGGAGGTTAAGTCGAAGCTGAATCCAGCCAGCGATCCACCGCGGACACCGGGCTTGAGCAGCGCCAAAAAGATGGGGTTGCGGCCGTTCAATTGAAGGTCGGAAAGCTGCTTGCCTTCCACCAGCTTGCCCAGGGTAGAGGTTTCGGTTTGGATCGCAGCCACCGTTGCCTGAACCTCTACAGTTTCAGTGAGGCTACCAATCTGCATCACAGCACTAATGGTGGCTGGCAGGTTGGCGTCGATCTTATTGTTCTTTGTCTCGAACTTCTTAAAGCCGGCAACCTCGATAGTAATCGAGTAGATGCCAGAGGGCAAAGAAGGGATTACGTAAGTGCCGGTATTGGAACTGGCCGCCTCACGGGTAGCACCCGTGCCTTGGTTTCGAGCGGTTACTTTTGCGTTGGATATTGGTGCGCCGGTGGGGTCGGTGATGAGCCCGTTAATCGACGTACTGTCCGATTGCGCAAAAGACGTGGCAGCAGCCGCAACCAGCAGCAGCGCTACGTTGCGCATTGAATTGACTGAATTCATAGAGTCTCCTGAAGCAAGAAACGTTCTTGCTCCATAGATTGTACTCCTAATTAATGCATTCAGTCACCTAATATGAGTTACGGGATCAATCCCAAAAAGCGGATTTTGTCGAGATCGTAAGTTGTTAAAAACATGAACCAATATTCGTTGCCAGCCATTCAAATACAAAAAACCATTCCGACTGGGGTTTACGCGGTTGCGCCAGTTCGCAAAGTTCGTATTCGAGGAGTAGGAAATCCCTCCCACCGAAACTCATAAAACGACCCCGGACGAACGTTTTCCACTAACTTTGGACGAAAGCAAGCCAGGCATTCCCCGGTTTGGTGACGGACGCTTCGGTAAGCAATGCCATCGCCACCGTCAGCCAAAGCCTCGGACGCTAAAGCCTGTGAATCGGAATAGTTATCTGGGTGGTGATACGGTTCGTTTTCCGCTTTTTCCAGACGGATATCGTAAACCTCGCCAACAAAGTCCGAATAATAGGCCCGCATCTGCACAAATGTTTCAAACACCCCAACTTCCGCAAGTTCCTTGGTGCGATGATAAGCGATTTCTGCCTGCGAAGTCTCAAGATTGCGGCTAGCATACCAAGCCCCACGATCCCGCGAATTAAATCGGCCTCCGCTGGGACGTGCATGGCAAAACGCAGCCATAATTACACTGGCAAAAGGCTTCCCCAACACCCATTCGGACTTCGGAAGACGATGAAGGTTCTGGGCTTCCGTTCGTAGCCGGTCGTTGGTTAGCCCTTCAAGAGCAATCATCAGGTCCAAATCGCTGGCACTTGCAACTTGGTCCAAAATTCCAATGGACGGGTGTCGGCTCGGAATCAAGCGGCAAGTATCAGTCCATTGAATGGTGGTTAAGGGTGGAAGGTTCAGCTGAGGTCGGCTCCGCGGCGTCCGTCTATCAGGCGGCGTACTTGATAAAGCCCATCCATGCCTCCGTCGGTCATCAGGGTCAACGCAGGTTTACCCCCAAACAGAGGATTCGCATTGGGCAGATTCACCCAGCAATCAGCCAGAGCAGCATCCGGATAAAGAATGTGAAGCCCTTTGTAGATTCCTAAAATCAAAGAGATACGAGTAAGAACGTCGTGTGAGAGAGGCCCAACTTGTCCAGCTTTGTATTTGAAGTACGTTGAAGGCGATGGCCAACCAAGCAATCCCCTCTGGGCTTCCACTGTCAGCTTCCAGGCCGCAGCTATATTCAAGAAGGTGCGCATCGCAGCTTCGGAAAGCTGTCCGCGATCCGTGCTTTCGATAGGTTGGAGTTGAACAGCTGAAGATGACATATCTAACTCCACAATACACCAAGTATGACAATTGTCAAGCTATGCTCTCCATATATGGAGTTGTCAGTTTTTTCATAGCGGATATCACCCACGTAGGAAAAGGTATATCATTGTTATGCAAAATCATGCCTGGGCGCGCCATTCTAGTCTCCGCAGCTCTCTTCCTTACATTAGGTGCCCTTTACGGCTTCCAGCGGCTTTCCGGGAATGGGCAGCGCCGCAACGAATCCTTTGAACGTGAAATGCAGAACCCTTCCTACTCCGATCCGCCCGATGCTTGGGTAGAACGGGAATTCGCCTTTGCCCGGTTACGCTATCGCAGTTTCAGCGGTGGCGGTGGGCGAGGTGGTGGCCGTGGTTACCGCAGAAGCAGCTGGGGTACCGATTCCAACAAGGCCGAACGCCATCTCCTCGAAGGCGTCCGTAGACTTACTCGCATTGATACACGCTCCGTGGAAGAAATTATTGATGTGGATAGTGACGAAATCTATAAGTGGCCCTGGCTCTATGCCGTTGAAGTTGGGCATTGGGAACTGGACGATAAGCAAGCCTTGCGCCTTCGTGAGTATTTAGACCGCGGCGGATTTCTGATGGTTGATGATTTTCATGGCGAATCCGAATGGGAAGTCTTCATGGCCAGCATGAAGCTTGTCTTCCCGGATCGGGATGTTGTGGATCTCCCCACAAGCGATCCTATTTTCCAAACAGTTTTCAATTTAGACAAGCTGTTTCAAATTCCCGGCCACCAATACACTTATACTGGATCAACCTTCGAACGGTACGACGGCCAGCAAGCGCATTGGCGTGGAGTTTACGACAAATCGGGCCGCGTCCAAGTAGCCATCTGCCACAACTCTGATCTGGGTGACGCCTGGGAATGGTCTGATGATCCTGCTTATCCAGAACCGTTCGCCGGTCTCGCCTACCGTCTTGGCATTAACTATATCGTCTACTCAATGACTCATTAGCTCCTACGTAAATCCTAAACTTGTTTCATAATTGAAACATGCTTCGGTCCCTCTTTCTCACAATTCTCTTCGCCTTGGCTAGCTTCAGCCAAACCTCAACATCTTCCATCTCTGGCACCGTCACCGATTCCAGCGGCGGCCTCGTTCCCGGTGCGACCGTCATTGTTCAGAACGATGCCACCGGTGCCTCCAATCGCCAAACCACAACTGCAGCGGGAATCTACGCTTTCTCCGCTCTCCCCGTAGGCAGTTACTCGGTGATCGTGGAAATTGCCGGATTCAAGAAAGCGAAACGAAGCCAAAATATTCTCACCGTCGGCACGCCGCTAACGGTCGACGTACGTCTTGAAATCGGCGAAGTAACTGAAACCGTCACCGTCGCAAGCGTTGCCGATATCGTAGAAACAGCCAATGCCACCCTGGGCAATGTCGTCTCCCAAAAAGCGATCGTCGATCTTCCGCTCAACGGGCGCAATCCGCTTACGCTGCTGGGGCTCGAACCTGGAGTACTGCAACGTTCCAACGGGGGGGCGGGCACTGGAGTTCACGTCAATGGCTCACGCGACATGGCCCACAACGTAACCATCGATGGCATTGATGCCAATGAATCTTCCGTCAATAATCCAACCAACAATGTTTACCGGCTGAACCCGGACAATGTCGAAGAATACAAAGTCACCACCTCCAATGCCACCGCAGAAGAAGGCCGCAACTCCGGTGCTTCCGTTTCGGTTGCAACCCGCAGCGGTACCAACACATTTCATGGAACGTTGTTTCACTTCCTTCGTAACACCGCGCTCAACTCCAACGAGTTCTTCTCCAATGCGCTGGGCACGCCCAAGCCCGATATCAAAATGAACCAGTACGGAATCTCTATCGGCGGACCCATCAAGAAGAATCAGACGTTCTTCTACTTCAGCTACCAAGGCCAGCAGATCAACATCTCGCAACCAGTTGACCAAGTATTTGGGTCCGTTCCCACGGTTTACACCGACAGTGCTCGAAAGGGGATCTTCCGTTACTTTATAGCCGACCCCCAAAAACCCCTCGTCATCGGCGGCGAAACACTCACTCGCAATTCGCCTTTGATGGTCGATTCCCGCACTGGCGCACTACGTCCTGAAGTGCGGAATTGCATCAATGCCAATGATATTGGCTGCGTCGCCACTTACAACTTCGCTACCAGCGATCCATTGAAACGTGGCGTCGACCCTGTGATTGGAAAGTTGCTCGGCCGCATACCACTCCCCAATTCCTACGCTACTGGCGATGGTTTCAACACTGGTTCCTACTTATGGAATCCGCCTTACAAAGTGCGCGGCCCCAGTTACTCAGGCCGCATTGATCACAAAATCAACGACAATCACAATCTATTTGGACGCTGGCTGCAAAGCGAAAATAACACTCTTGGTGGCGATCCAAACAACAGCCGCCCACAACTTTATCCCGGCTTGGCACCCATGGGTGAAGTGTACCGTTCCAGCATGAGCTTGGCTGTCGGTCTGCGAAGCATCATCACTCCGCGCATCACTAATGAACTTACGCTTGGCTTTTCACGCTTCGGTGCTCTGTTCACGCAAGGCGAGGCAAACCCAGACTTCCCCAACGTTCCTTCCTACGCCCGCGGTTCGGGAACCGCGTTTAACTTAATCGACCCGGGCATTCTCAACACTCCTCGCACTTTTCGAGTCATCACAACGCCACAGATCCTGGATAACATCAGCTATTTGAGCGGTAAGCATTTCATTAAAGCTGGCTTCAATTTCCGCTTCTATCGTCACAACGATCAACGTGGCCAACCCGGTGGCGTAAATGTAACTCCAACCACCAGCTTTTCCTCAACAATTCGCCCTCCGCAAGGGTTCAATACTCCAACCGTTTCCCGCACGGGAGTAACTGGGATCCACGCCACTGACAATACGCGCTTACTAAATGTGATTAACGACGTTATGGGTATCCCCGCACGCCTTACACAAACCTTTCTGGGCGACCTCAACTCCGACGCGTTCCTGCCCTTCAAGACCAGCGATTCCGTTACTCTATGGAACCTCGGCCATCGCTTGAAGCAATACAACTTCTTCGTTCAGGATGAATGGAAAGTTCGCAAAAATCTCACACTCAGTCTTGGCGCACGCTGGGAATTGAACCCTGCACCAACGGAATCTCATGGTCGTGTCTACGTACCCGATAGGGCTATCGACGGTTCTCAAGGCCTGGTAACTTTCGTCAAGGCCAACCGTTGGATGGAGCGTATGAATTGGGGCGCAATCGGTCCCCGCTTAGCCGTTGTGTGGAGCCCCCGCAGCGATTTTGTCGTTCGTGCCGGCTATGCCATGGCGTTCGATACCTTGTCGTCATTCCAAGTAACCGCAGTCTCCGGTAGAGTGCCCGGGCTCACCACTCAATGTTCAGCCACTGTTGGAGTTAGCGCCACACCTGGTTGCGGCAGCGTGCCTGATCTTCGCATTGGTCAAGGGTTTCCCGATGAACTAACTCCTCCAACAGTCAAACCTTCTTCCTTCTTGAAGGCAACTCCTCAGTTACTAACCAACTCACCTGGTTTGACGGTATTCGACCCGAATCTGAAAATTCCCACAGTTCACCAATGGAACCTCAATATTCAAAAGCAAGTCCGCGGCGGACTCATCGCTCAAATCGGATATGTGGCCAGGCGCGGCACACGCTTGTATCGCGGGTATGATGCGAACCAGATCAATGCCGATCCTATTCTGCCTTCGTTCCTGGCGATGCAATCCAACTTCTCCGCCGGATGCCAGCCAGATGGAACCCTTTGCCCAGTCGGAGTCACACCCAGATCCGTACCTTTGCTCCAGCAAGGAATCGTCAATGCAGCTTTCGTAAACTCTGCCGCATCTCAAAATGACTTACGTTTAAATGGCGCTGGGAATATGGCGGGTCGCATTGAACAAACTACTTTGGCCGCCAAGCTTCGCACCAACCAACAATTCGGCATCATCACTTACATTGATTCCGGCGGCGATTCCTACTATCACTCTTTGCAAACTACGCTCCGCAAACGCTTCAGTAAAGGTTTGATGACCAGCGTTTCTTACACGTTCGGTAAGTCAATCGACAATCAATCGGTGGATCCCATTGCAGCAAGTTCCGGTGGTGGACTAAGTGCCACTAACTCACGGACACCTGCCGATACCCGCAATTGG
The DNA here is from genome assembly GCA_043755435.1 of Bryobacterales bacterium. Classification (GTDB taxonomy): domain Bacteria; phylum Acidobacteriota; class Terriglobia; order Bryobacterales; family Bryobacteraceae; genus JANXSF01. The sequence goes on from JAYUSZ010000330.1 coordinate 15,883, forward strand.
CGGCTGGAAAGGGCCCGCAGCGATTTTGACCGCTCGCATGTTGCCACCGCCAGCTTCATTTACGAATTGCCTGTTGGTAATGGAAAGTGGCTGTTCCCAAATGTACCTCGCGGAGTAAATCATGTAATTGGCGGCTGGAGTGTGAACGGGTTGACGACCCTCAACTCGGGCGAACCATACAGTGTCCGCTCGGGCATTCGGACTTCGAATTTCTCCCATGATTCCCGAGCCGATATCGTCGGGACCAAGCCACAGGTGGTTTTGGTGGAGAAACCCAACATCGCCGGACCCGTGGTGTTTGCCGACAATAATGCCTTTGCGATTCCCGCCCCTGGAGCCAACGGAGCAGGCCGCAATATCTTCAACTCTCCAAGCTATTTCAACTTGGACCTGAGTATGGCGAAGAAGTTCGATCTCAACGAGAAAATCAAACTCCAATTCCGCGCCGAGGCTTTCAACTTCCTCAACCACGCGAATTTCGACAATCCTCGCGACGCCAGTGTTGGGTCGAACTTGTATACTTCGACAGCCTTTGGACAAACCTGCTGCGCTGCAGTTTCGACGGCTAGTGCGCGGGCAATTATTCAAACTGGAGAAGCTGCAAGAGTGATTCAGCTGGCTTTGAAAGTGATGTTCTAAAAATCTACTTCGTTGCTGGGTCCAAGAAGGAGTCGTCGAAATACGGAGTTTGCTGGTGCTCCTGCTGCTTCGCCTGCAATTGATCCAAAAGCAGACTAGCAACTCCTCCTGCCACAGCACCAATAGCCGCCGCTTTGCCGCGATCATTTCGGTCTGCAATCAAGGCTCCAATAGCTGCGCCAATCGCTACGCCAGTGGCCACTTTGGTATTCCGCTCCCGAGTGCGCTCCACTCTGCGTGCAGCAGATTGAGGAGTAAGTGGAAGCTGCGGCCGGTTCAGCTGGTAGTTGTTATAGAGGTCCATCAAGGCCCCAACCAAAGGTGGCGGAACTGAGTCCAGTGGCGTGCGGGCCTGGGATGTGCTGGGGTGTTGAGCCATGGCGCTTCCAATGGCGAGAGTAGCTAAAGCAAGGGATTTCTTCAAAACGGCGGACCTCCATTGGAGTAGGATGCGCCAGCGGAAATCTGGTTTCATGGAAAATTTGCCGGATGCACCTTACCGAATAGTACTTTATCAACCGGTCTTGGTTCAATAATTTCGAAAATGCACTGGGTTTCGGTTTACCATGGTGTTGGTTCGTCCTTAAGAGATAGGACAAGAAGGCATTCATGCCTTGTCCGCTCACCCCCCCAAGCGGTATTTTGCGGAGCGTAACAACATGGATTTGCATAGTATCGTTCGTGAATTGAACGAAGAGAGAGCGCGCTTGGATGAAGTCATCCGAAGCCTCGAATCTCTAATTGCCCGTGATGGGTCGTTTTCAAAATCTTTGAAAACTAGCCGTCGAGGTCGTAAGGAAATGCCCGAAGCGGAACGTAAGATTGTATCTGAACGAATGCGCAAATATTGGGAGAAGAAGCGGAAAAAGTAGTCGCCGCTGTTCTCGGCCACTCTACTTGCGGAAAAACCAAAGCCAGAAATATTGCTCCCCAGCACCGTGCCTGTGCCTTGGCTCAAACCCGCATTCTTCAGCCATTGCCACAGCCTGAGCATCGGAAAACGGCACGCCCAACCATGTGTCGTCATCTGCAGTATGCAGGGTGTTGTCCCCTTGCACCTGAAACTTGAACAATGCACCGGGACGCAATAGACGGGCCACTTCCCGGACATAGTTGTGTATCACTTCACGGCTAGGGATGTGTTGAAATACGATGGTTGAAAAAGCGAAGTCAAACTGAAGAGGCGGGACAACGCTTAAGTCCATCCCGTTATTTTGATATACGTGTGCGTTCGGCTGATTAGCTAGAGCTCGCTTGGCTTGCCCAATCATTTCGCCACTCACATCCACCGCATGCACTTCTCCGAACTGACGAGCCAAAGCTCTGGTGACTCTCCCCGCTCCGCACCCAATTTCCAGCACACGCATATCGGCGGGGTTCTTGTCCTGGCAGATATTGATCATGTCTGTGAGAATTTCTTCAGCCACAGTACGCTCACCGCTTTGGAAGAACTCTTCGTCAGTCCAATCTTCCTGGGCTGTGTTGACGTAGTAACGGGCATTTTCGCGGGCGCGGGCATCCCAGTCCTGCCGCATCTTATCCAGAATCGAATCGGGCATCTCTAGCTTTCATTGTAGCTTGGGAGTGAGATCATCCAGCGAAACTAATCAGATCCATCACAATCTTCACTGCGGGATCCTGCGGATCTCCAGCATCAATCACGGTCATCGATTTCTTAGTTCCATCGTCGCCGCGTACGGTCACCTCATATTGAAAGTGATCAGCGCCTTCTACAGGGTCCTTTCCAGCAATTAATTTGGAAAGCTGGGCAACACAAGCACGAGCCCGGTCAGCCTTTTGTTTCGTCAACAACTTCGAATCCAAAAAGCCAAGCGCGAGCTCAATGCCTGCGAAGCCCCCTGACCGTTTGATCACAATAGTCATTAATTAACGATTGAACATCTTTCTCAATTCAGCAACTTCAGCCGCAATCGCGGAATCCTCATGCATCATTGCTCCAGCCATCAGTTTCTTCTGATCGCCCAGAGTGTACTCAGGATGCTGCATGGTTCCGCAGCAGTGGGAGCGATTCTGGGCCGCATGGTCGGAATCGTGCCGCATTGCTTCCATCTTGGTAGTATCCTTTCCTTCTGTGAATTTCGGATCACCGTAATTCATGCGCCCTTCGCGCATCGCCGTCAGGGGAGTAGGGGAAACCACCACTTCTCGCGTCGTGAAACGACTTCGGAGGAACGAGCGGTAAATGGGTGGATCCCCTTGTCCGTTGGAAACAACCAGCATATGGTTAACCACATCTGCATAGGTCGCTCCAGTTGCCGGCGATGCGGCGATGCCGTCAACAAGCAACTTGCAAAGCTTGGCGGCAACCTCCAGCAGGATACGCGCTGGGTCTTTGACCGCGCCCTGTTGGATCTTTTCAAAAGTGAAGATATCGGCCAACACGTCGTAGATGCCACCCGTGAATACTTGGGAAATTGCATGTACTTCGTTGCTCACCTGGCTCAACTTCAAGTCGTTATCGGCATTGCGCAGGCCCTGGGGGAAGCCCAGCGCAGCACCGAACTGTTCGGCCAGAGCGGCCAGGAAATTCTTGTTATGCAGGTTCGCCTTTGTTTGAGCAATGGCTGCGTCTACCTGATCCAATTGCGAACAGGCTAGAAACAGTGCCGTCAAATCGCCAAAGGATTCATGCAGTCCGCCTGTTTGCGGAGGATTGCCGCCGGCCAACCATCCTGGCTTCAAGCCATCGAGAACAGCATGCCCAGTTTCATGGGCAACAATATCAAGCGAACGGCAGGTGAACACCGGTGCCGATGCGCCAGCGGGGGTGAAGAAAAAGAAGTTCACTGACTTTGCGCCGCGGCTGTAAAAAGCGTTGGGAGTTACGCCAGCGCGAGGTAACACGCTCATAGGGTCAGTGTTGCCACCAACATTCCAGGCCCATGGTAGCGGAGCGCCACCTCGAGTGCGTTGGAACATAGTCAGTGTTTCGCGAACAATTGCGAAAGCATGAGCACAATCGAATTCCGGGCTGCCGGGAGTGAAAATGAAATCGCGGTTAATGTTGGCGTGGACGGGAGTAATTCCCGTGAGTTGTGTTGTGATCCGGCTATCGCGGGGCCCATCAAGTACAACCGATGGGACGAAGCTGAGACGGATTCCTGGATCGACTACCGTTGGATCCTGCTTCCAGATCAGAAATTTCGAACCTGCGATCAGCGGAATGGGAATGGGAATGGGAATCGGCAAAGCGGTCGCATTCGAATTCTTATCCATGTTTTCATATTGTTGTAGTTTTTTCTCTAGAGACGGAGAAATAGTTGTCGTAGCCATGTTTCGGTCCTCCTATCGCCTCGTCTATTGACGAGGTTCTCCTCTCGCGAATCAGCGCGAATAACTGCCGTAGGCGGGGGGTGTTTTTAACAGCCTTTGAGTTACACTGATTTTCTGAAAGAAATCACTCTAGCCTTTCAAATCAGCGTTTGTAATAACATCTATGCGCAGATACTAACACGACTTACAACTAGATTCAATCCTAAAGTAAGTCATAAACTGGAATTAATCCACACTTTGCTAAGTGTGGACTAATCTCCAAGAAATACCCTCATTTGCACCTCCACTTGAACTCTTTGCTCAGTTCTGAAAAGATGAGTGTCGAACATGAAGAATCTTACTCTGGCCCTTTTCCTTTCAGCCACAATTCTGGCTGAAGACTATGTACTTGGTCCTGATTCCCAACCACAAGCGGGCGTTCCAAAAGGAACCGTAACGCGTCTTAAGTTGGAACCAGGCAAGTTCTATCCCGGCACACCGCACAACTACGCCATCTATGTCCCTGCGCAGTATGATGCTAGTAAACCAGCTCCCGTCATGATCTTTCTCGATGGCCTTGGATCCTTAGGAAATGGACAGCGCGTACCAGTTGTGTTCGACAACCTGATTGCAAGACGAGAACTGCCACCTATCATTGGTATTTTCGTGGATCCAGGCATACTGCCTGCGGTTTCCAGCGATGTACAGAGCCGCTTTGAAAGGGTGTTTGAATATGATTCCCTAAGCGACCGCTACTCACGTTTCCTGTTGGAAGAACTGATTCCCGAGGTTGCCAAGAAATACAATCTTTCACAAAATCCCAATGATCGCGGTCTTGCTGGAGTAAGCACTGGTGCTGTTGGAGCTTTTGCTGCAGCTTGGAACCGACCGGATCAATTCCGGCGTGTGCTTAGTTTCATTGGGACCTTCGTTGCTATGAAAGGTGCCGACGCATTGCCGGCACTCATCCGCAGGACGGAGCCGAAGCCCATACGCATTTTTCTGCAAGCTGGCCGGAATGATCATATAGTTCCGACGCAAACTTATGGCACGTTCTTCGCTGGAAGTTGGCCGGTCAACAATCAAGTAATGCTGGAAGCTTTTGAATCAGCCGGGTACGATGCAAAGTTAGTACTTGGAACAGAAGGGCACAACATGAAACACGGAGCAGCGATTATGCCCGAGGCTTTGCGGTGGTTGTGGCGCGATTATCCAAGTCCTATAACAGTGAAGGAGCCAGTGGGCATGAGCCGTGAAGGATGGGATTCACGGGGCAAAGTGTACTCGCTATTTTCTGCGGATAAACCCTGGCAGCAGGTGGGAGCAACTTACAAGTCTGTAACTTCGCCAGTAAGTGGAAGTAACGGAATTATCTACTTTGCTGATCCGGCTGCCAACCGTATTTATCAGGCCGATAGCAATGGGCAGGTAACCGTATTTAAGGAAAACACTGGCGGGACTTTAGCGTTGGCGGCAGGCCCCGGCGGACGTCTCTACGCAGCGCAACCGGCCCGGAAGCGAATCGTTTCTTACGGCACAGGCGGGGATGAAAGAGTGGTAGCGCAGAATGTTGACGCTGGCAGCTTGGCTGTTGCTTCTACGGGTGCAATCTATTTCACAGACTCTGCCAGAAAAAGCATCGGTTACTTAGATAAGACTGGTAAGCCACACTTGATGACGGCAAATAAAGAAATGGCGCAGCCTTCTTCCGTTGCGCTTTCACCAGACCATGGCATGTTGATTGTGGGTGATGCGCAATCCCGGTTTAGTTGGTCGTTTCAGATTGGTAAAGATGGCGCGCCGGTCAATGGTGAGCCGTTCTATCGTTTGGAAATGCCCGAGTCTGGCTGGAACAGCGGCACCGTTGGAGTAACTGAAGATTCCATAGGTCAGGTGTATTTCGCCACAAGTTTGGGTGTTCAGGTATGTGAAGCGAATGGTCGTGTGGCAATGATTCTGAACTCTCCAGAACCTGGTGCCGTTTCGAGCGTAGCGTTCGGAGGTAAAGATTTTGATTGGCTGCTGGTTGCCCAGGGCGGCAAACTGTTTCGAAGGCCAGTGAAGATTAAAGGCGTAGCCTCCTGGGCTCCGGCGAAACTTCCCCGGCCACCGTTGTGATGCGTTACTACTTACTAAGCTTACTAATGGGATTCCCACTGTATGCTGAGCAGCGGGTGAGCATTCACTTGGGCGCAAATACAAAACTGGTGGTGGGTGCGCCAACACAGGTTGCTGTAAAATTGCCACCATCGGGCAGAGTGCGGAGCCTGCTTGCCGGGAAACGGGCTATTCCATTCCGGCTTTCAGAATCGTTAGAGCGCGGCGAATCCCAAGGTGAAGTTGCTTGGGTGGTGCAAGATTCGCGGGTTCGAGACTATACGCTTTTATTGGGCAATGCCGAAGAACTTTACCGCCCGCCTGTCGGTGTAGGCGATGCCTTTCACTACAATCGGCCTAACGGATTGGATCCGTTGACAGTGGGAATGAAGAACGATCAGGCGATGGCCATTGATTGGGATGGCGATGGACGCACCGACTTGATGCAACGCAATCTTTATTCAACCTCATTAGGCGAACCATGGTGGGGCATCTATTTTTGGCGCAATGTTGGAACTAATCGTACACCTCAGTTTGCCCGATTCGTCCGGCTGGCTGCCGCAGGCAAAGCGATTGAAGATCCGTATGCTTCTTATCAACTCATCGATTGGAACGGCGACGGACTTGTCGACATACTTTGCGGCGTTGGCTCCGGTGCCGAACGTGGAAAGCTTAAGGTGTATCGAAACAGCGGACGCCGTGATGCACAGAGGCTGCCTTTGCTTATCGCAGGGGAGCCTATCGCGCGTGAAGGTGGCGGTGAATTCACTTACGGCATGCGGTTGTTTCCATGGTTCAGCGGCACTTTTGACCTGTTCACGCTACGGCTTAAAGTACAGTATTTTCCCGAGCCGGAACTCAACTCCACACTCTATAGGCATAGCAGAGGGGCAGCAGGATTTGGAGAGGGAGAACCGGTGACTCTTGCTGGCCGGACTGTTTATGAAGAGTGGCCATCAACTATGTTTGATGTAAACGGCGATGGACTGCGCGACATGGTTGGGTCCACCCGGAGTTCTGCTGATAAGCCGCCGAAGTCATGCGTCGTTGCCTGGCAGAATACGGGAACAACAAATACCCCAGCTTTCGGCACTATTCCGGGGGCCGGATTATGCCGGATGACATGGGCGCGGATTCACGAAGTACCCATAAATTAAGGGTTGCAGTGTATTCGCTCCTGCCGCCACC
>JAYUSZ010000331.1:0-3405 GCA_043755435.1 Bryobacterales bacterium
CACCGCAGCCAAGCTCAACACCGTGAAGTACCCTGACGTCAATGTACCGTTCACCTACTATTACGACAACATGCTGCGCCCCAACCGCATGACCGGCAAGGATCCCAACGACTTTCAATCCGGCACCAACGTGGTGGATTACGTCAACAGCGTTAATTACAACGTAGCCAGCCGTATGACAAGCATGTGGGCATTGGGCACAGGCACCAGCACTTACACTTACAACGAACGCTTCGAGCTAACCCGCCAGCAAACCGGCAGCCTAGCCGATATCCAATATGAATACTCCGCCACAGCGGATAATGGTCAAATCCTCTCCCGCACCAACAATATCGCCGCCGAGAAGGTAGCCTACCAATACGATTCACTCAAACGACTAATCTCCGCCTCAGCCACAAACACCTCGACAAACACAACCAACTGGGCCTCCACTTACGGTTATGACGGCTGGGGCAACTTACTCGCGAAGACCCCAACCGCAGGCTCCGCCCCATCGCTTAGTGTAACTGTAAACGGACTTACAAACCGGATCAACAGCGGAGGTTACACGTATGACAACAACGGAAACATGACGTCATCGGGCACCTTCGACGTGGACAACCGCTTGACCACGGCAAGCGGAGAGTCATACGGCTATCTAACCAACAACCAGCGAGTCTACAAGCGAGACGCCAGCGGGAATGAATGGATCTACTTCCACGACGCCAGGGGCAAGCGCATCATGACTTTCCAGATGCAGAACAGCGGCGGAGTGCTCTCGCTTGCGGGTGGATCGAAAAACCTCGACTTCGGTGGTCGGCCTATCATTCTCAACGACACACCGGTAGTAACGGATCGATTGGGTAGCGTCGTGTCTCGCGCTGGAGCCGCAGTGGATTACTTTCCCTATGGTGAGGAGAAAGTCACAACCTCAAACCCCGCAGAAAAGTTCGGCACCTATCTTCGCGATGCGACTGGTCTGGATTATGCGGATCAGCGATATTTTACCCCTAACCTTGGTAGATTCTTGTCAAGTGATCCTTATCAGCAAAGTGCTGGTTTACTGATCCGGGCAGTTGGAATCGGAGTTCATATGTTGGTGGTGACCCCATTAACTTTAACGATCCGACAGGACTCGCGAGATGCCAAGTTGTTTCAATTTCTTTGAACAGTTCGAAGGGATCAAGAGCTGAAGTTTACTGTGTAAGCGAGGGAGGAACAATTTCAACGCAAGAGTGGATAGACATTCCTTACACTGAGAACTATAGCCAAATCGAGGGGATCGCACGGGATCAAATAGGTTCCGATTTGGATGATTCGGAAAAACGCTTTCTCCTATTGGATGCCTATACCCAAGCTCAGCAGATGCTTGCGGCCAACAGCGAATGCGCCGAGATATTTGGCACTGCGGAAACACGGGCCAATGGTTGGGCTCCTGGCACCGTGCTCGCAAACCTATTTTTCAATCAGGGTAGTATGGGATCCATTGGTTATGGCCCTACCCTGATACCTGGTGCTGAGGCACTCACATCCCCAACTATAACTAGGTCTGGCATCGGCGCAAGAATCAATATCAACCTTAATGCATGGCTCTCACCTGAGAACAAATTAGCTGGCAATGCAAGGCAGAGGGGGCTAACTCTTCTCCATGAATTGGGTCATGCCTTCAACCTCCTGAGTTTGAGAGGGTCAGGTGGGAGTACTATTAAGCAATTCGACATCTGGCCGGCGAATCAACTACACAATGAAACTGAGGTTTGGACAAAATGTTGGGTTGTTCGAATGATTCCACGCCCATAAATGTCGATCAGAAGTTTCGACCTTTGGCCTTGATGCTGATGTGTTGTTTCGGATTGAGTTGTGGGATTCACCTTTCTCCCTCACGTGTTGCACCAGCAAACGAAGCTGTAATTTCGTTCTTACTTAAGTATTGCCGAGATCAGGAGAAAGCCCATGCGGCAAGTGGAAGCTATGAGGAGAGATTGGTTCCAAGCGAACGCTTTAGGGTTTCTATGAATTTGGTTAATAGTTATGACAAGGTTAGCGCATACGGATATGCCTGCAGGTTCACTGTTTCTGAAATCCGCTTTGCTGCTATTTGTGATCCATTACCCACTTCAGGTTTACTGATATCCTTCTACGCAGATCAGTCCCGTGCAATACGGATATCGACGAGCGGTTCAGCGGGAATGAACAGTCGATTGCTCGACCTCGATCCAATGGATCAGCAACGACTGTTAGAAGAACCATAGGAGAGGTGCTTACTACACCACCGGCATCCCAGCCTCCGCTAACGATGGCAATGGCCATTCCGTCTCCATGACCATGGATGCATTCAAGAAACAGGGGGGGAAAACAGGGTCGGAAAACAGGAAAACAGGGTTGGGAAAACAGGGTCACCCTGATCTTGCACTTTTGAGTTGAACCGAAATTAAACCAGTTTGCTCCGTTCCCTTTTTTCAAGCAATCGACGGCACGCAAACTGCTATCCATCCTCGCTTTATCCAGGTTCATCGATTCGTGGCAGTCTAGCGGACTCGACGAAATGTCTTCCGTAAATCACCTTTGCGCCATAGAATCGCAGAATCCTCCAGAGGAAAATACATCCAAAATCTTGCGAAATCAATCAATTCGGCGGCTTTTGAATTTTGGCGCAAACCGAAAATTAGAGCAGAGCGCTCCGTCCCTTTTTTAACTCTTTTTTAACTTTTCTTGACCAAAACCACTTACGATGATGTCACAAGCAAAGCACACCGAGCGCGACGATCTCGCCCCGCTTGCTCAGACTTCTCGCCGTCTGCCGATGAAAACTTCAACATTTCCAAAAAAGCGATCTCCGGTCACGCATCATTCCACTAGGATTCTAAAGCACTTAACTATAGCACCCACTAACCCGTCTGCTATCCTGTACTCGCCATGACAACAGATGACAAACGCAAACAAACTTCCCGCCTCAACGCCCTCAAATCCACGGGCCCCAAAACCCCTGAAGGCAAACGCCGATCTGCCTTCAACTCCACCACCCACGGCGCATACGCCCGAAACCTCATCCTCCCCGGCGAAGAACTCCCCGAATTTGAGGAACTCATCAAAGCCCACCTCGAAACCTGGAAACCCGTCAACCTCATCGAGGACATCCTGGTCACAGAAATGGCTACAACCCTCTGGCGTCTCCGTCGTCAAGCCCCAGCCGAAGCCAGTCTCATTGATATTCAAATTCAGCGCATGACCTGCAATGAACTAGAATTCACAAGCCTCAACGCCCACGGCGCATACGGCATCGCCGTCGCCGGACTCCTGGGCCACAGCGACGCACTAAACCAAATCACCCGCCAAGGCCGCCGCCTTCTGTCGCTGTATCAACAACTGCGCCAGGAAATTCTCACTAACCGCCAATTATTCCCGCCCTCTGCCCCCCAACCAGTC
>JAYUSZ010000332.1:0-22945 GCA_043755435.1 Bryobacterales bacterium
CTCCGATAACCGATCAGGCTCGCAAGCTGGTTATGGAAAAGTTGGCAGATAAAAAATTGCTTGGCCCGTTTCGTAGTGATGTTGAACAGGATTTAGCCAACAGCGAATCCTACTTGAAAGGCATTGGCGATCTTTTTGAAAAGTACAGGCTGGATGGCTATCAAGTGTCTTTGGCAGAAGTGAAAAAGCAAGTTACTGCGTACGATGAATTTATCCGAAAGGAGGTGCTGCCTCGCAGCAGGGAAGATTACCGGCTTCCTCCTGAGCTTTATCGCATTGCGCTGGATTCTTACGGTGTGGACATCCCTGCCGATCAATTGGCCGCCAAAGCCCGAGCGGCGTTTACTGATCTTCAAAAGCAGATGAACGAAGTGGCGGCTCGAGTTGCCAAGCAGAGGGGATGGACTGCCACCGATTACCGCGCGGTGATTCGCGAACTGAAGAAAGATCAGATTACCGGCGACGCCATTTTGCCTCACTATCAACAGCGGTTGAAGCAAGTGGAGGAAATCGTCAGGCGCGAAAATCTTGTTACTCTGCCCACACGCGATGCCCGGATTCGTTTGGCCAGTCCAGCAGAATCAGCTGCATCTCCTGCCCCAAACATGCGGCCTCCACGGATGATTGGAAATACTGGAGAGATGGGCGAATTTGTACTGCCGCTAGTTGTTCCCACAAAAGATGGCAAGGGCCTTGCCTCCGATGATTTCACTTACGGCGCAATTTCCTGGGCCCTGACTGTGCACGAACTACGTCCTGGCCACGAAATGCAATTCGCCAAGATGATTGAAAATGGAGTGTCCACTGCGCGCGCCGTTTTCGCATTCAATTCAGCCAATGTGGAAGGTTGGGGTTTGTATACCGAAGCCGTCATGCTGCCCTATCTTCCCGACGAAGGCAAGCTCTGTTCCCTGTTGATGCGGTTGATGCGCGCTGCCCGTGCTTATCTTGATCCTGAATTGCAAATGGGCAAGGTCACTTACGAAGAAGCCCGCCGCGTACTTTTAGAGGATTGCGTGCTGTCGGAAGCGATGACCAAGCAGGAACTGGATCGCTATACATTCCGCTCTCCCGGTCAGGCCACTGCATACTATTACGGTTACTACCGGCTGATGGAAATTCGCACGGAGTTGGAAAAGAAGATGGGCTCCACGTTCGACGTTAAGCGCTTCCATGATTTTATTCTGGAGCAGGGCTTGCTGCCTCCCGGCCTACTCCGGCAAGCTTTACTCGCCGAGTTCGACCCGAAGAAATGAATCGCAACAACGCGAGCCGCATTCTTATCGCAGACGATCAACCGGACGTCCTGGAAGCATTGCGCCTTCTTCTAAAAGCTGAAGGGTTTCAGATCGACTCCGTTACATCTCCTCAAGAATTGGTCCCCGCCCTGGAACGCAAAGAATACGACGTGTTGTTGATGGACCTGAACTACACTCGCGACACAACCTCAGGTAAAGAAGGCTTAGACCTTTTGGCCGCGATTCAAGAGGTGGATCCCATGTTGCCCGTGGTTGTAATGACCGCATGGGGCAGCGTGGAATTAGCCGTAGAAGCCATGCGGCGCGGTGCGCGTGACTTCATTCAGAAGCCTTGGGACAACGCGCGCTTAGTGGCCATTGTGCGCACGCAAGAACAGCTGAGTACGGCGCTCCGGCGTGGGAGAAGGCTGGAAGCGGAGAATCAACTTTTGCGCGCAGAAGGCCGCCCTGTGATGATTGCCGAAGCACCGTCCATGCAACCAGTGCTGGAACTGTTGGCACGGGTTGGTCCGTCCGATGCTAATGTGCTGATCACTGGCGAACCAGGAACGGGCAAGGAAGTGATTGCCCGAACCTTGCACATGCTCTCAAACCGGGCACAGAAACCGATGATCACGGTGAATGCCGGTGGCCTTGCGGAAGGGGTGTTTGAAAGTGAATTGTTCGGCCATGTGAAGGGCGCTTATACGGATGCGAAGATCGATCGCGTGGGGCGTTTTGAACTGGCTCATGATGGAACATTATTTTTGGACGAAATTGCCAATGTGCCCTTTAACCTGCAATCAAAGTTGTTGCGAGTACTGGAAACAGGGGAGATGGAACGTGTTGGATCGTCGAAAACGCAGCGCGTTGACGTGCGGGTGATTTCTGCAACCAACGCGAACCTGCATCAGGAAGCCGCTGAAAATCGCTTCCGGCAGGATCTGTTGTTTCGCTTGAATACGATTGAAATTCATCTGCCGCCGCTGCGCGAACGTCGCGAAGATATTCCTTTGCTGGCCACTCACTTTCTGAGGGCGCACTCCGCAAGGTACCGCAAGCAAGTGGTTGGTTTCGACGCTGCGGCGACAAAACAGATGCAGGAAAATCCCTGGCGTGGCAATGTGCGCGAACTGAATCACGTGGTGGAACGGGCAGTGCTGATGTCTGCTGACAACATGATTCATGTGCAGGATCTGGCGATTCGTGCATCCCAACCCACAGGGAAGCTGGAAGAAATGAGCCTGGAAGAAGTGGAGAGTTTCCTCATCAAAAAGGCTGTTCAAAAGCACAATGGCAACGTCAGCCACGCCGCCAAAGCGCTGGGACTAAGCCGCAGTGCGCTGTACCGAAGGCTGGAGCGCTACGGCTTGTGACCACCATCGGGCATGAGCTTCGGGTGCTCCTGTTGGCTCTGCTTGCCGGTCTTCCAGGGTCTGCTATTGCGCTGTACATACTTTGGACTGGTGAATTTTCCTCAAAAGTTTTCTGGACCCTTGCGTTGCTGATTGTCGGCGTCTGGTTAGGTGCAGCCTACTCTCTGCGTGAAAACGTTGCTGGTCCATTGCGCACGGTGGCCAATTTGCTGGAGGCGATGCGTGAAGGGGATTTTTCAATTCGCGCTCGAACGGTGATTGGAACCGATGCGCTTTCCGAAGCCATGCAACAGGTGAATGCCATTGGCGAAACGCTGCACGCCCAGCGCCTGGGTGCTTTGGAAGCAACGGCACTGCTGCGCAAAGTGATGGAAGAAATTGACGTTGGTGTTTTTGCATTCGATGAAGTGAACCGTTTGCAATTAGTGAATCGAGCAGGCGCTCGACTGTTGGCACAGCCCACGGAACGATTACTGCAGCGCGATGCTGAAGCCTTGGGACTTTCCGATTGCCTGACCGGCGATTTTTCACAAACCATTCAACGTACCTTCCCCAGCGGCGCTGGACGTTGGGGCATCAGCCGTTCCAGTTTTAGGGAAGGCGGCAAGCCTCACCAGATGCTGGTGATTACTGATTTAACGCGCGCCCTTCGCGAGGAAGAACTGCTGGCTTGGCAACGGCTGGTTCGAGTGTTGGGCCATGAATTGAATAACTCGCTGACCCCTATCAAATCGATCGCTGGAAGCCTGGAAACAATCGTCAAGCGGGAACCGCTTCCAGAAGATTGGCGAGATGATATGGCGCGTGGCCTTTCGGTAATCGCCAGCAGGTCAGAAGCGCTTAGCCGTTTCACTGGCGCATATGCGAAGCTAGCCGGATTGCCGAGACCAGTGCTGGCCACCGTCAGCGTGGGCGCTTGGGTGGAACGAACAGCACGCCTGGAAACGCGGCTCCGAGTTTCAGTGGAAAGTGGACCGCCAGTTATCTTGCAAGCCGATGGGGATCAGTTGGATCAACTATTGATCAACCTTTTACGCAACGCCGCCGACGCATCTCTTGAAACTGGCAGCACCGTAATTTCCGTAAGTTGGAAAAAAGTTGGAGCGAAATTGGAATTACTGGTGAAAGACGAAGGGCTGGGGCTTTCAGGATCTGCGAATTTGTTTGTTCCATTCTTCACCACCAAGCCCAGCGGATCAGGAATTGGCCTGGTGCTAAGCCGTCAGATTGCGGAAGCACATGGTGGACAATTGACGTTGCAGAACAGAACGGATCGCGGCGGTTGCGTCGCGCGTTTAGAGTTGCCGTTGAATTCCGCGTTGAATTCCGGGACGGTGGTGTAACTCCGGAAAAGCACTCCCTCAACGGTCGCGCCTCCGTATATTCAATCGTATATTCATGGCGTTTCTTCATTGTGCATATTCATGGCGTCATAATTCATGTTGTATTTTCATGCGCATAATTCATGCGCTACGGAGGCGCGACCGTAAGGGAGTGCTTTTCCGGCGTAATTCACTTCGGGCGAATCAAACTATCCACCGGACGGTTACCCGAACTCGGCCCTTGCTTTTTGTAGTCCGTTCCAGCGCGTCCATTCCAATCCCACGCCACTGCGCCGCCTTGCAGCGTCAACTCGCAACCCAATCGCTTAGTCGCAGCCAGCCGCCCACCGAAGCCATCCACATATCCAAAAGCCCCTTCGTCGATACGAAGCACAGCAATATCTGCAGGAGCACCCACGCTCAGCTGGCCCTGCTCTGGTCGCTTAACCTCATTCGCAGGATTCCAAGTGGACGCCTTGATCACCTCAACAAGAGGCATGCCCATGGCCAGAAATTTTGACATTGTGTTTACCATGTCTATCATTCCCGCGTTCATGCTGCCGGTGTGCAAATCAGTTGAAATGGAATCCGGGTAGAAGCCTTGTTCCACAGCGGGAACAGCATTGCGAAATACGAAACTGCCGCCTCCATGACCCACGTCGAATTTCACGCCTCGCTGCCGTGCCTGCCGGAGATAGTTGTAGAGCTTACCCTGCTCATCCACAACCGGCACAGGGCCGCGGAAGCAGTGTGTGCTAATGTCGCCGGGACGCAGCCTCTTGCCTACTAATTCTGTATAAGGGCGCTCGGGCAGAAAGTGTCCGAAATCCACCATCGCTGGAATGCCGGCTTTTTTGGCAGCCTCAAGAGCCTTGTCAACGCTCATCCAATCGGGCTTCTGATAGTGTGCTGTCTTCACGCCAACCACAATATCCTTATGCTTCAAAGCGAGCCTCGCAACAGCATCCGCATCGAAATCCATTTGTTCCGCCGCATCGGTCATCATCCCTAGCCCGGCAATGTTGATCATGGCAAGAACCCGAACCTTGGCGCGATCAATCACTGTATGCCGGAACGTTTCAAAGTTTCTCCAACCGGAACTTCCCGCATCCACCATGGTTGTGGTGCAGGATTTTGGACCGAACGCATCGGGCGCAATACTGTTGTCACCAGCCCAGGCATCGGCTACACCAGTGGTGTGGAACATGTGGGCATGGATATCCACCAGGCCGGGGGAAACTACAAGACCAGTCACATCCACCAGCTTCCTTGCTTGGGCCGCAGGAATTGATGGGGCGATTGCGGCTATACGGCCATTGCTTATTGCGACGTCACGAATGGCATCAATCGCATTCTTGGGATCAATCAGGCGGCCGCCCTTCAGCACCATGTCGTACTGTTGAGCATTCGCTGTGAGCGTAAAAAGCAAGAGGGCTGCCGAAGCAGCCCTCCTTTGGTTGGTTGCCATGTTCTTAGAATACGAAACGCAAGCCGAATTGAATAATTCGCATGGGTTGAATCGTTGAGGTAATTTGGCCAGGCGCACCGGCATCTTTCACGCCGATGTTCTGAACAGGATCCGCTCCACCGGGTGCTGAAGGCAAATAGGCTGGGCCTGTTCGCAGATTGCGATTAGGAAGTCCGAAGTTAGGATGATTGGCAAGGTTGAACATTTCCGCGCGGAACTGCACATTCATGGTTTCCCGGAAACGGAAGTTCTTGAGCAGTGACATATCCAGGTTCTTCATTCCAGGACCATCCAGAACCGAAACGCCTGAATTGCCGTAATGGCAGCGATCGGGGAAGCGAGTGTCCTGGCACGATACAACTTTGAAAGCCGAAGGATCAAAGAAGCGTTCCACGCTTCCGTTGTCGATTTTTCCGCTGCCAACACGATCAGGCCTTGCTGGCGAGTTTGCAGTGTTCAACGTATTGCCTTGCATAACGCTGAACGGGAAGCCTGTGCGCAAAGTGACGATGCCGTTCACTTGCCATCCGCCCAAAATGTACTTACCCGCGCCACTTTTCATCCCAGCGAAAGTAGGTATTTCGTAGAGGAAGTTGGAAACAATATTGTGGCGAACATCGAATGGATAGCGGCCTTTTTCCGGCAGCCGATTGCGAGGATTCTGCCAAGTGTTGCTTGTTCCTCCGAATGCTTCATTGCGGCCATAGCCTTCACCCAACGATTGACTATAGGTATAGGCAATCCCAAATTGCAAACCATGCGACATGCGCTTTTCGTAATTCATCTGCAAGCCGTGATACCAGGAGTTGGAACCATTGGTGAGGAACCGAACACGAGTGAGTGGACGAAGTGGACCACCAGGACCATCCACTACAAACTGGATGGGCCGGCGAAGCTGCACTGTGGAAGTGGGCGTGTCGAAAGCAGGATCGGGGTTGTTGTATTCCCATGTGCCATCAATATTGGTTCCCTTGCTGCCCACATAACCAACCGTCAATACTTGACGTCCTGGAAGCTGCCGCTGGATATCAAAGCTCCATTGCGCAATGTATGGTTGCAGATTTGTTTTGTCCAAAGTGTTGGCATTGATTGCGCTGGTTGTGTTCACAACACCAAACGGTGCGGCGAATGTCAGTGGTGCAGCGGCTAGAAGTTTACCCGTGGCGTCTGCACCGCTGGCAAAGTTGCTGGAACCAGACAGTGGAGGATTCAAATTCAAAATTGTGTAATTGTTCAACTGATGCACGTTGTAGTAGATACCAAAGCCAGTGCGCACAACCGTCTTTTCCGAAGCACGATAGGCTATGCCAAGGCGCGGCATGAACAACGTCTTCTGAGGATTGTAGAAGTTGTATTGATTACGAATGGTGGGCAACAAAGTGGGAAAGCCATTTACTTTGTCCTCAAAGCTCAAGGTACGCCACAAACCGCGCACGTCTTTTGCCATGGAATTGAATTCGTAACGAACGCCAATATTGATAGTCAACCGGCGATTCACTTTCCAGTCGTCCTGCGCATAGAATGCAATGCGATTTTGATTCGATTCAGTAAGTGGCAGCCCTTCCGGAGAATTCGACGACGATGGATATCCCAAAAGGAATGCGGCCAAACCGCTGCGGGCAATGTTGTCAGCGAAGTTTAAGTCTCCCCGCGCAGTGTTTGCCGCACCGCGGAACAAACTTACAAAGCGGTAGTCCATTCCAAATTTCATATTATGGGTGCCACGATTGTACGTCACGTTGTCGTTGATCTGGTGAACGTTGTTAAAGTCGAAACCGTTGCCGCCATCCCGATCGCCGATTCCAAGAAAGCCATTAATGTTGAACGAAGGAAGCCCCGCTTCACGCGTCGTGAACTTACGGTTGGCGTCTGTTAGAAGCCGGAAGCCCGTTAGACCAATGGTGTCCAAATCGAAGCTGGTATTGGAGCGAGGGTTCAAAGTGTTGTCCACAGAGCGGTTGTAGCCATACCGCAATTCGTTGATCAATGATGGGGAAAAAATGTGCAGCCATTGCGTCGCCACATTTTGATTGCGGCCCGCGACGAAGTATTGAAACAGCGGATTCTCGCCGGGCGTTATGGAGAAGGTAATGTCCTGAAATGCGTACCGCCCAAAGACCTTGTCCTTCGCTGAAAAGTTGTGGTCACCACGGACGAATACTTGATCTTCATCCTGTTTCACACCACCTTCACCGAAGTAGTTGGACCCGGCAATGGGGTCGGCCTTGGTAACTTGCGCGGTTGGATAGAACGCGAACAAAGCTTTGGCCGTTGGGCTTATTCTGCTGGCGGGAATAATGTTTCCTGGGAACTGAGTGCCTGTGAGAGGATCGGTGATCGCAACGTTCTGCGCTGCATTGGGACGATTCAAAAATGCGCTGAGGTCGCCGTTCTTCATTGCTTCCGTTGGAACATTGGCGTTACCAGCCAACCCTGGCTGGCGGCGTGCGCGGTGTTCGTAGTTGACCATGAAGAAGGTCTTATCTTTGCCGTTATAGAGTTTTGGAATCAGCACTGGACCGGTCCAAACTCCGCCGTATTGATTCTGCCGGAGCTTGTCTTTGGGACGGCGTACCGCTGTTGCTGAATTGAAATAGTTTTGAAAATAGGCTTCAGCATCAAACTTGTCGTTACGCAGAAATTCAAACAGTGAGCCGTGCATGGCATTCGAACCGCTCTTGGTAATGATCATTACCTGTGCGCCGGAGTTGGTGCCGTATTCTGCGGAATAGGATCCAGAGAGCACCTTGAATTCTTCGACTGCTTCAGTTGATGGTGAAAATGGAATGGTGTTCACGCGAGGCTCAGTGGCCACAACGCCGTCTAGTGTTCCATGCATATTTGTATCGCGCTGGCCGTTGGCGGAAATCGAAATCGCCTGACCCGGGATTGGTACACCACCGGCGCCTCCCGTCAATCCGTCAAAACCCATGCGACCGCCAAACTGAACACCAGGCTGCATCACAGCCAAGCCTGCAAGGTTGCGCCCATTTAAAGGAAGTTCCACAACGCGGCGCTGTTCCACTACTTGGCCCAGCGATGATTCATCCGTCTTCAACTGTGCCACTTCAGCGGTGATGGTAACCAGTTCGGTTTGCGCACCAACTTCCAGGCGAAAGTCCACCCGGGCCTTCTGGTTGATTTGCAACTCAATCCCTTTTTGGGTTTCAGTTTTGAAGCCCTTGGTTTCCACCGTAACGCTGTACATGCCGACGTCAAGCAGAGGGAAACCGTAGTCGCCATTAGCATTGGAAGTCACTTCACGGCGAATGCCAGTGTTGATATTGAAGGATGTAACTTTGGCCCCTGCTACAAGAGCACCCGAGGCATCAGTTACAGTTCCTAGAATGGTTGTGGAAGTGGTTTGTGCCACGGCGGGGAATGCCGCAACAACCAGCGAAATCAAAAGCGGGAGTACGCGTTTCATGGAATCCTCCTGAAAAGATTTAGTCATTGAAGTAATGCTAAATGGCGGAGAGGGCAAAGTCAATCGTCATCGATAAAAAGAGCGCATAATCCTCCCCATACTGCCCATTTAGTTTTCAGTGGGAAATCGTTTCGTTCTTAAGCCTGTTTCGATTGCCGCTATGCCGGTTTTAGACATCTGAGTCTTTCCGTCAAGAGGCGAAACCGTTCAATTTCGAAAACCCTTCTTGCCTTTTCCACTGGATTTTAATGCTTTGAGTTCTTGCCAGTTGCGGCAGTGTAAATGGCTTCGTCGTCGTCCTATCGAATGCTGCGCCCACTTATTCGGTGTTTGGCGCAGAAATTTTAGGCAGTCTCGGCGGATGCGGACCACAAGCTTCCTGCCGCTGGCGCAAACTACAGGCGCGATGCCACTCTTGTGTTGGTTGCAAAGTCAGGAGCATCGAGCAATGAGCCATTAACCATCCTTGGATTGGAATTGGATTTACTCTAACATCAAGTGATGATCAACAAGGCGATGTCGTGACTGCGAGTTCATTAGGTAATCGCATTCTCCAAGTCAGTTCATCAACCAAGGGCTTCTCATAGGGCTGCGATTCGGGTAGGATATGGCAGGTGAGAAAACTCTTATGAGATGTCGCTCTGTCCGCTTTCTCGTATTCGTTCCTTTGTTCGCGGCGCTCAGCCCTGCGCAAACTGAACTTGCCACGCTAACCGGTACGGCCACGGATTCCTCCAGTGCCCTGCTGCGGGGTGTCACCGTCACACTACGCAATGATGCGACTAACGTCTTGGCGTCCACTGTCACTAACGATGGTGGGCGCTATGTCCTGCTCAGCCTTAAGCCCGGCGTCTATCATCTTGAGGCCTCGCTCGCGGGCTTCCGCAAGCAAATCTATTCAGCCGTAACGCTGCAAGTGAATCAGACCGCGAGGCTCGACCTTATTTTGCAGGTGGGCGACGTGAATGAGCAGATCACTGTGACCACGGAAGCATCGCTGCTTGAGACGGAAACATCCGGCCGTGGTGCCGTCATCGACCAGCGCAAGATGGT
The DNA here is from genome assembly GCA_043755435.1 of Bryobacterales bacterium. GTDB lineage: Bacteria > Acidobacteriota > Terriglobia > Bryobacterales > Bryobacteraceae > JANXSF01. Next base: position 9,885 of record JAYUSZ010000332.1, read on the forward strand.
GGAACTGCCGCTCAATGGCCGCGATTACACGCAACTCGCACTGCTCTCGCCGGGCGTACTCACGCCCACGCCGCGACTCAGCTCTATCGGATTCAAGGGAGCATTCAACGTCAACGGCAACCGCGCTTTTCACAATGCGTTCCAGCTTGACGGCGTCGACAACACCTCCTACTCGAATTCGTTTCGCGGAAACAACGTGCAGGTAGTGCAGCCCTCTGTGGAGGCGCTGCAGGAATTCAAGATCCAGACCAACGCCTACTCTGCGGAGTTCGGACGCTCGGCCGGGGCGCTGATCAACGCCGTGATCAAGTCAGGTACAAACCAGATGCACGGCTCGGCTTATGAGTTCTTCCGCAATCGCGAGCTTGATGCCAACAACTTCTTCGCCAATAAGAACGGGGCCGCGAAGCCTTTCCGCCTGCGCAATCAGTATGGCGCGACGTTCGGCGGTCCCATCAAGCGCGATAAGACTTTCATCTTCGGCGACTACGAAGGGCTGCGCGATCGTGTTGGTACGGTGCGCCTTTCGTCGGTGCCGCAGCCAGCTTGGCGGGCGGGGCGGTTCAATGTACCCATTACCAATCCCTTCAATCCAGCTGATGCTGGCACAGATTTTCGTCAGGCCGCTACGCCTGATTGCAACAACGGCCAGGGCTCTTGCTGGATCATTCCGGCCAACCTTATCGATCCAGTTGGAAAGCGTGTAGTCGACGTGAACCCGTTGCCCAATGCCGGCACGGCAGGCCAGTTGGACAACAATTTTGTCAACGTTCCAATCGACCGTACTCGCACAGACCAATTCGATATCCGCGCCGATCACTCGTTGTCCGCAGGGATGAATCTGTTCGCGCGCTATTCGCTCACCGATACCAACCAGTTCCGGCCGGCTCCTCGTCCTGGGCTTTCGGAAGGATCCTTCAACGATACCTTCGGCGGGGCTCTTTGGCGTTCGCAAGCTGTGGCGGGCGGCTTCACCTGGACCATCTCTCCGGCTTTGGTCTCCGAAACTCGCGTGGGATTCAGCCGCGGCAACTTCTTTCAGACGCCGCCCAATTTCGGATCCGGCTGTCCAGAGCAGCTTATCGGCTTGAAGGGATCACCCAGCGACGAGAGCATCTGCGGCGGCATTCCCGTGATGAACCTGCCTGGCGGAAATCTTCGGCGCATCGGCCGCACCACTTCGGTGCCTCAGTTCCAGACGCCGCGCTCCCTCAATATTCGCAGTTCGCTCGCCAGCCTTCGCGGCACACACTCAATGAAGGCCGGTGTGGAGTTTCTACACGTCCAGACGGGCATCCGCGATGTTAGCGCGCTGTTGGGCGCATTCACGTATTCCGGCCGGTTCTCTGGACAGAATGGCACCTATCAGGGCGGCATCGCCGACTTGCTGCTGGGCTTACCTACTCGTTATCAGCAGGACTCGAATACCAGTTTCAACCAGTCGCAGAACATGTACTTCCTGTTCGCGCAGGACGATTGGAAAGCAACTCGCAGTCTCACTCTGAACTACGGTTTGCGCTACGAATTCGCTACCCCGCCTAGGGAACTCGCCAATCAATGGGCTAATTACATACCCTCTGCGGGCGCATTTGTCACCGCCAAGGACGGCAGCCTGTTTGATCGCGCTCTAATCAACCCGGACTACAACAATCTGGCCCCGCGTGTGGGCTTATCGTGGAACCCCAGGAAGCGGACCGTTGTGCGCGGCGGCTACGGCATCTTCTATAACCACTCGAACCGGCAGGGCCGCGAGGGTTTACTTGGGTTCAACTTCCCGTTCATCGTCCAGGGAGATACTAACATCGGTGGCAGCAACACGCTCAAGGCCGAGAACGCCTTCATGCGCCTGGCCACTGGTGTTCCACCTGGGTTTGTGGACGCAACCAAGGTAAGCGTACCCTCGCTGGCACGCAAGGCGCAGGATCCTTTTCAGCGGACCACTTACGTCCAACAATGGAATTTCGGCCTGCAACAGGAACTTGCGCACGACGCTTTGTTTGAGTTGGCCTATGTGGGCAATCGCGGGCTGAAACTTGCGGCGTTCCGTAATCTGAATCAGCGCGCCGTGACATTCGCCGCTAACGGGACCGCGTCAGCCGGTGAATTCCCGCTCGCGGCGCGCAATATTCTCGGCGACGTACAGTATCTGGAAAACACGGGCGTCTCAAGCTATCATTCGATGCAGGCGCGGCTCGAGAAACGATTTTCGCGCGGTATTTCGGGACTGGCTTCCCATACGTGGGGTAAGGCTCTGACGAACGCCGTAGATCACCTTTCCACCAGCGGTGCCGGTAACGGCGTGGATGTGGGTGCGTTCCGCGAACCGCAGGATGCGGCTAACCGGCGTCTTGAATACGGCCCGGCGGAGTTCGATATTGCGCATCGATTCATTGCAAGCGTGGTTTGGCAGATCCCTACCAGTACGGCCCTGCCGAAGGCCCTCGGCTATCTCGTCCGCGACTGGGAATTTTCGCCGATCGTCTCCGCTCAGACTGGACTTGCGTTGACCGTGGCGCAGGCTCAATTACTCAACATCGGTGGCGAGCGGCGGAGCCGTCCTAACCGCTTGGCGAATGGCGCGCTGGCCGCGGGTAGCCGTACGGTGGATAGGTGGCTGGACAATAGCGCATTCCTGGCTCTGAATCCGACGGCCGGGCAGACGGGGTTCGTGGCGAATCAGGCGTTCGGCAACTCCGGCATCGGCATCCTGCGGGGGCCGGGGCTGGTCAACCTCGACTTCAATCTCGCGAGAACGATACAGGTGAAAGAGCGCCATTCGGTTCAAATCCGTGCGGAGTTTTTCAATGCGTTTAATCACTCGAACTTTAGCGTGCCGGGCATTACGCTTGGGGCGGGTTTCGGGCAGATCGTGAACACGTCTACCGAGTCGCGGATCATTCAATTCGCACTGAAGTACAGGTTCTAAACCCCGAGGGTTAAGGAGCCGGACATAAGTCCAGGTGTCTTAGGCAGCGGCCAATGAGCGAACATCACTCCAAACTGTACTTCATCGAATGCAGATCTTGACCGGAACTCCGAGGTTGCAAAACGAAGCCAATTTGCCCTTTCTTGCGACCACGAAAAAGGCGGTCACAACACCTTGCTCAACTCAATCTGCCCTCTTTTCACTCGCTTGCGAAAAAGCGATAGACTGTGCATTCAAGACCTATGAGACTCTTGATGCAGGAAGACAAATTGCTGGCCAGCAACTTCCCCAAAAACCGAGTCCTCGAGGCGATTAACTCCTCTGGCGTTCTAAATTGCACCTGAATCCCAAACACGGCTTTGAGCACCGTGGATGGGAGCTGTAAGAAGCAGGCTGCTAGTGGTTGGCAGTCTAGAAGGTGAGTGAGGGACGCCAGTTGGATAAAGTTTTCTATTGTCTATTCGCGATGCCGTGGTGCGCATTAAGTCAGAAAATTTTGAGACTCAATCTGTATCGCGCCAGAGGGTGCGCGCTACGCTGAGCCAAAGGGCGAACTCCCGCCCAAGCAAGTCTAGTTGGGTAGTCTTTTATACCCGGCCGAAAATTGAGCCGCTTACAGTGCCGGTGCTATCGGCAAACGATTCCAGCCCAATACCCATTGACCGCAAAATGCTGAGGTGCACATTCGTCATGCGGGTCTCGCCATTCTTCCAATAAGTGCCATGCTTCAGGCCCATGTTCGCTCCACCAGCAATCATCGTCGGCAGATTGTGTGAATTGTGCGTGGTGCTTGCGCCGCTTCCAAATAGCACTATGGTGTTGTCCAGCACGCTTCCCTGCCGGTCCTGATAGCTGGTCAACCTACCCAGGAAATGCGCCACCTGCTTGCTTAAGAACAGATCGTATTTGGCAAACTGCAATTGCCCTTCCTTATCCGTTGCATGAGAAAGATTGTGATGCGTCTTTGAAAGGCCCAGCTTCAGCGGGAACGTATCGCTTATGCCCATGCCGTCCTCGCGGTTCATCATGAATGTAACAGAGCGAGTAATGTCCGCATCAAACGCCAGGGCTATCAGATCGAACATGTTGCGGTAATACTCAGCCGGGTCGCCCTCAGACGTTGCGTCCAAATTCAAATGTCCGTAATCTTGTTTCTTCAGCGGGATATCAATCCAACGCTCGGATGCAATCAACCGTGATTCTACTTCGTTCAAAGAAGTTAGATATTGATCCATTCGTTCGCGGTCACTCTTGCCAAGCTGTTTGTCCAACACGCGCGCACTATCCACAACGGAATCCACCAGCTTGATGCGGCGCTGCAACTTTTCGTGTTCAGCCTTCAGGGAACTACGGTCACTGCGAAACAGACGGTCAAACACGCGGCGAGGGTTGTTTTCGGCAGGAATTGGCCTGCCTTCCAGGTTGTAGGAAATTGTGCCTGTGCGGGATAAGAATCCAGTGCCAGCATCGATCGAAAGCACTAGCGAAGATTGTCGGCAATGCTGTTTGGTGTGCTGCCCAATCATTTGATCAAGCCCGGCCGAATTAAAAGTTCCTGGTTTGGGATTGTGCAATGGAGCACCAGTAAGCCACATGTCGGAACAGATATGCGGATCGGCTTTGGGGCCGCTAGCATGTTGTAATCCGCCCAGAAAACTGAGCTGTTTGCGGAAGGGACTGAACGGCTCAGTAGACTTGCCGAAAACGAATTCACCATTGCTTTCCGCAGTTGGAAACCAACTCCAATCATCAATGCCGTTTCCGGTGCTGGGAAGCGACATGCCGTTGGCGGTATAGATCGCGCAAAAGCGGCGAGGAGTCTGTTGCGTAACTTCAGCACCCATAAGGTCCAGAACCGGCAATGCCAGCGCAGTTCCTCCAATCCCCTTGATGAAAGCCCGGCGGTCGATTATTAGTGAGGTGCTCATGGGTATCTCCGAAGTTAACGATTTCTGTTACATTCTACTACTTTTCAAGGAACAGTTTGCTGCTGGCGACGTACCGGACCATGTCCTTCATTCGGTAGCCGCCTGCCTTAAGCTTTAGCGCGTCTTGCTTCAGGAAATGAACCTCGCCATACGTGAGGCTGCGGCCTGTGCCATAAGTCGCCAAATGCTTCAGGAAACTGAAGGCTACCTGATCAATTCGATCTTGCGCAAGGTAACGCTTCAGATCATTCGCTCCAGCGATTTCTGTCTTGTCCGGCAACGTCGATCGTGCATCGGTTGCTTGCGCCTTGAGACGGCCGCCTGCATCGAACTCTTCAAAAGCCACTCCCCAAGGATCGATCTTCGCGTGGCACTGCTGGCAACCAGGCTGATTACGATGCCGTTCAATCCGCTGGCGAAGAGTGAGTGTTAAAGAGTCATCTTCCTTGAGAGCCGGCACATTGGGTGGCGGAGGATCTGGTGGTTCAGCAATGATTTTCCGCGCCAGCCAGGCCCCGCGCTTCACTGGATTCGATTCGCGGCCATCCGACAACCCAGCCATGATGGCCGCTTGTGTAAGCACCCCGCCCAGTTCGCGCCTGCCGTGCAGAATGGGAAGAAACTGCAAGCCACTTTCGGTCTTCTCCGCCAAGTCGTAATAGCTAGCCACGGCTTCATTCGCGACAATGAAATCGGAATCAATCAGGTTCTTTAGCGGCAGATTATTCTTCATCAAGTATTGAAGAAACTGTATCGGCTCCTGGCGCAATTGATTACGAGTGTTCTGCGTTAGTTTGGGATATCGTTTGCGATCCGGCTCCAGCACTTGAAATTTGTCGAGACTTAACCATTGGGACGCAAACTCATTGATCAATTGGCTGAAGCGCTGATCCTCAACCATTCGACCCACTTCGGAATCCAACTGTTTCCGCAAGGTACCGCTTGCAGCAAGTTGCAGCGTCTTGCGATCTGGAGGCCCATTCCATAAGAAGTAGGAAAGTTTGGAGGCCAGTTCATAACCGTCAATCGGTTCTGGTGCAGGTGTAAGGCTGTTCTCAATTAAGAACAGAAACTGAGGCGACGTTAGCGTTACTTGCAGAGTGTCCTTAATACTCTCCTGGAAGTTTCTCCCTGCCCCGGACGATTTCTGGAAGACGGCAAACAGCGCTGTCTCTTCGGCAGGTGTTACGGGGCGGCGATAGGCGCGGGTAGCAAAGCTGCGGATAATCTCTTTGGCATAAGCAGGCGAATCATTTTTGTGGGCGGAATCAAAGAAGATGCTTTTGTGGGAGGCAGGTGGCCAGGTCTCATAAAACGGTCCTTCAAATTCCACGGAACGAATCAGCAGCCGGGGGATGTCGCGCCCATCGGTATACTCACTGCGCACTGCAATTTCGCGAACACCCGCAAGATAGTTGACATTGTCCTTTTCCACATCTGGACTTGGATAATTACGAATGGCCCCCTCAAACACGAAGCGAGTTAACTTGCTACTTGCAACAGCCTGCGCTGCCCCAACTGGAGCAAAAGTGCTGCCGCAATCCCGGCGCAATCCCAGATGCACACCTAACTTTGGAGTTCGTTTCTCAAACGCCAGAAAGCGTTTTGCAGCATCTTGGTTCTCTGCCAGCGGGGTAAGGACCAAACGGTCAAGACCCGTCATGCTTGTGCCATTCGCGTTGAGTTGTATTGGCCCAGCATCAAGCCTGATAGCCAAAAATGCCGGCTGCGTCGATGTGCCTGCAAACTGCCGGTCGCCTATGGTCAGCGACAATTCTTGCGTTTTTTCCGGGGGCGGCGGCTTCACAAACTGACGGCCTGGGTCCACCAGCACTTGAATTTCCGCTTCGCTTAAGGCCCGCCGGTAGAGCCGAACCTCATCCAATTCGCCCTTGTATTGCTGGTCATCTGAGTTGTGGCCAATTCGCAGAGCCATTGCTGGATTATCCAGATTCACAGCACCAATCTCGCCCTTCGCAACTGCGTACCCGTTCACGTACAGACGCGCTTCGCTCTTCCCGCGACGAACCACAGCGGCAACATGCTGCCAATCATTAGCGCGAATCGTACCTACAGGCGATGAAATGGTGCCATTCGATTTCCTGTCAAGTCCGAAAGATTCAAACCGAAGAGCGCCACGGTTCGGCATATCGAGGTACCAACCATGCTTGCCAGGAGCACCCATGCCGACAATCCCCGCGCGTCGCAATTGCCGTGGATGAATCCAAGCTGAAACCGTGAAATCCCCATCGCCCACGTTCATCGTTTCCTGGCGCGGAATCACAACCGAATCCTTTTCAACGTTCAGCGAAACAGCTTTTCCAAATGGGGAATCAACAAATTTGGCTTCTCCTTCCAAACGGCCACCAGAGACCTCGCCATTCAATGGCAACGATACAGAAAGTCCCCGACTTAGCATGGACGGTTCGGCGGCTGCCGGCACCGCGGTGCGTTCTGCATTGTAGACGTCCACTTGGTATATGCCTGCTTTCTTGATGGTCACAATTTGCTGCAATTTTGGATCGCGGACGACAATGGCATCCGCATTGCCCAGTGCCTGTGCGGCAACTCCGGCGTCAAGCAATAGACCGTCGTTGAATTTTGCGGCCATCACACTAACGCGAAAGCGTCCATGGTCGGGAAGCTCGCGCAAAGAAATCTTAAAGTTCGCCTTGGGGCCGTACGTGCCATCCGTTCCGAAAATCTCATCATTAGGAATGGATGGACGCAACAGAAGACCTTCGGGAATTGTTGAGTAAGGTTTCCCTTTGGGATACCCAGCGCTGCCACGCATGTCGGCGAATACGGCATGGTATATGCTGTCGTACTCCCTCCAGCCTCGAACAGTATCGTTACCCTTATAGCCTTCAATAAAGCGATACTTGGTCCGCATAGCGATTGGCTTAAAGGCAAAGGGCTTGACGGGAATCGGCTGTGTCACTTCAACGTCTTTGTTTTCAAGAAGCGTACTGCCAGCTCCAAGGATCAACGGCTCAGGGAAGGGGTTTGGATTGACGGATTCTCCCAAGGACACTTTGAAATTCTGAATGGCGGGCTTTGAATTAGGATCGACAATAGATCGCGATAGTGCCTGTTCCGCAATGTCAAAATAGCCCTCCAACTGCAATGGCGAAAGTTGCAGCGTCTCTTTGTCATTAATGAATCCATCACTCGAAACTGCATCAGGAGGAAGCGATTCTGTCAGATCGTCCTCCAGCATCAGCAACTGGCGAATGGTATTGCGATACTGCGAAACAGTTAGACGCCGGACCAGACCGTTCTTTGGAACCGGTCGAAAACGGGCAAAGTCCAAGGAGCGCGTAATCCATTCCACCAAGCGCTGCCGATCAGCACTGGCTGGCTGCGGTTGTCCTTTCGGCGGCATCGTCCCGTCGCTAATCTTAGTACGGACGTGTTCCCAAAGTTGAAGATGCCGCTCCTCCAGAGCCGCGTCTAGTTGATCGAGACGAACGCCGGACATTGCTACGTTCTCGTTATGGCATCGCACGCAGTTTTGTTTTAAGAAGGGCTTCACAAGTTGATCGAATGAAGGTTCGGGTGCCGCCTGGGAAGCGCTAGCTGCGTGAGCCAAGCGGAAACGCGTTGTCCAAGTAATCGCTAAAGCGAAGGCCGCAGCAATCGCGCAAACGGTTTGTAGCCGAAACAAGAAAAGCCTTGAAGTCATGTGATCCTAATGAATGGTTGATCAACGCTGGAAATTCTACAGCGTGGTTCCACACGTAGATTCTATTCTATCCTGACTACGTTGGGTCCGTGGAGACCCTATGAAATATGCACTTTGCGTTGCCAGCATTGTTTCTAACACGTTAAGATGCAGCATGAGCAATCCCTTCGATGATGGCGGAAATTGTATATCTTAAATAGGCGTCGATGAATAACAAACAACTTCAGGGACTCTAACCACTTTTTTGTGCCCATCAGTTGCGATTGGTTGACAGCGCACAGTCTCACGAATCTCTTGATCCATGAGACCTGCTGCTTTCGCAGTCAGTTGGGCTGGCGAGGAAAGCTCGCTGAATTGGTTCGACACTGCTCGGGAAATTGACCGAGCGTTCGCACCATCAGCAGCAAATTCGCGTTGCTGCAAACCGGCCAAGCCTCATGAACTCCGATAGGCGGAGCAAGTCATGGATTGCTTCACGCACGGCCTACCTCACTTGCAACGGGACTTTGATGCCAGTCCCGGTACAACTCTGTCTGTCGCGATAACCGGAGAAAGCATTGGCCATTCGCTTTTGTCAAAGGGGCTAATACAACAGGTTGGCATTTTGCAGAAAGTTGACAGCTATCGTAGGCTAGACAAAATTCATTAGCACCAAGAAACGGATGCAGATGACTTCTACCTGATGCTTGGGTTCTTTGGCAAACTAATCATGTTTGCGAAGATGCGGTACGCGCCTGTGACGCCTTCGGGAAGCTGGCGATAAAACGCGTAGGCATTGTAAATGTAAACACCCTTACCGTATTTCGCGTAAAGCAGGCCGCCTTTCTGTGGCTCTTGCCCTGCGTCATGCGTTTCCAGCAGCGCTTCATACTGCGGATCCCATGTTCGGATCCACTTTGAGCCGCGCTCTTCCACCCAGCCAGTAAAGTCTTTTTCAGTAATTTTGTTAGGCCATTGGAACAACGGATTCGCCGGTGCAAGGATATTGACTTTTGAAACTTCATCCGTCACTTCCTCTGGATTGTTCCCCATCGTATAGGGGTAAGGTCCGTAGTTGTGATCGTACTCGGGCGTGTTGTACTGCACCATCACCACGCCACCATTCTTAACGTAATCCAGAAGTCGCGTATTGGCTGGTGCAAGTTCAGGCCTCGCCGCGTAAGCCCGCACTCCAAGAAGAATGGCATCGAATTTCGATAGATCACCGCTAGCGATTTCCTGCGCTGCGAGAAATTCTACCTTAACTCCGAGGTGCATCAGCGAGGCAGGAACGTCGTCACCGGTGCCTGAAATGTAACCGATCTTCAACCCTGGGGCAACTTTCACATCCACACCGGCAGTTTTATAGGTAGCAGGTTTGTAGAGCGGATATGGCCTCACACCGGTATAGCCAGTAAGTTCATACCCTTCGCGATACTGCTTGCCGTTATACTCAGCGACAGCAGTAATTGAATAGGACTTCTCCGCCAAACCCGAGGGAGTAACAGTAAACGACAGCGTTCGTTGCTCTCCGTCTTGCGTGGTTGCAAATTCAAACAACGCCGGTTGCGACCTCCACCCAGCAGGCAAGTCCAGCCGGACAGTTCCCTTCGCAGCACCCTTCACATTGCTGTGAATCAGCGTCTTCACGTCGAATGACTTTGCGCTCAACGGCACGATTCCAAACCTCGGCCCAATCTGAATCCCAATGGCAGGGCCTGTTACAAGAGGCTCAAGCACTGTACCCTGCCCTGTTATCCGCTTCACCGTCTGCACGGTTGAACCAACTAAAACAGGGACTCCATCGTAAGTCCATTCCGCCCATCCAGCCAATGGATACGGAGCGATGGGCTGACCCAGGAACTGCTCATCAAGAATGTCATAGTAAGACTGTTCAATGTCGGGCCTGGTAAAGTAGGGCCGGGTATACTGGACATTTTCGGGAGTTTTCACTTGCATTGTGACATCGGCCACTGACTTAGTGCCGTCGATTTTATCTAACGTTGCAGGCCCCCAATAATTACCATGTGTCGGGTTCAAACGTAATTCGCGGAGGATGGCTCCAGTACTTTGCTTCACTGCATGCAGTTTTACACCAAAGCTCTGTCCTGGAATCGCTACGCGGAAAGTTTCAGGATCGCCCATGAATTGAGCCATACGCGCGTTGGGTTCCTGGGCTGGTGCAACCACGGCAGAAAGGGAAAGGCCAAGCGCTGCTACCAATGCGTTGTTGAACTGCACTTGCTTGATTCCCAGTTCGTGCTTTAGATCGTATTTTGAATCTGCCGACAAATTACTTCTTTCCACGGCCGCAATCAGAGCCATTGTTTCTTTCATTCCTGCGGCCAGCGCTGGGGCGGTCAGTTCTGGATTCACGGCAGAAAACCTAGCGATGGCATCCTCAACAGACGCATTGATCTTCCGCAGAGATTCTGTAACAAACCCAGCTTCGCCACCTTTGGCCAGAGTCTCAATCCCCATCAACGAAACATCAATACCTTCAAAAAAATCCTTCTCCTTGCCAGCAGCTTCAATCTTTGATGCGAAGCGATGATAAGCGCTTGAAACTGGACCTGCCTTTGGAATAGTAGGGCCTCCATTCTGCGATTTCTGCATACCGAGTCCCTCACGGGCAATCTGCACATAGCTAGCGCCAAGCATCGCATCATAGTCGCCTTGGGGAATTTCCACATGCGTTTCCAAGCGCGGTGTATTTGGATTGCGGGGGACACGTGCATAACTCTTGACCGGTGACCATGGCCGCAAACCGGCGCGAATCTGCTCTGGAAAAACGTTAGGGTCACCAGCAGCCTGGAATACCGCCCGCGCCATTGCTCCGGCGGTTTGATGATTGCCGTGGCCATCACTGGGTCCGCCAACAAAAACGGAAGTGATCACCAATGGACGAACCGTTCTCACTACCCGCACTACGTCCTGCAACACTCTGTCTCGTGTCCAATGTTCCATCGATTCGGCCATCGTTTTCGAAAATCCATAGTCGATGACGCGGGTCCAATATTGGTCAACGCCATAGTAGCGGTCCGCTGCCAGAAGTTCCTGCGTGCGAACCAGGCCCAGAGCATCGAAAAAATCAGGAGACATGACGTTCGCTCCACCTTCGCCACGGTTCAGGGTCAGCAAGGAAACACGAGTGCCGCGGCCCCGCGATTCATAGGTAAGCATGCCGCCATCCTCGTCGTCTGGGTGTGCGGTCAGCATAATCAGGCTGGCCCGCGTATGCAATTTCTTAAGACTCTGCCAAAGTGCAGCGGAGCCCTTGTTGATTGAAATTTCGTGCGCCACATTGGAGGGCAACAACTGAACGTCGTAAGGAGTTTGCGCAAACACGCACGCGGTCAGTAAGACGGATAGTAGTTTCATCACTTAAATAAGAGTTTAGCCTGAAGTTGAAGAAATGCTTGACGAATAGGCGAACCACGGCATCGCGAACAGGCATACCTTAATGCAATTCAACAGACGTTCCTAATTTCACCTTTCAGGCTGCCAACCTCGAACAGCGTGCTTTTTTACGGCTCGCATTCAGAGTTCGCAGTCGCGTTTGAGATTCAGATTTTATTAGAACGCCAGAAGATTTGATCAACCTGCAGGCTTGATAATTGGGAAGTTGCTGGCCAGCAAATGAAAAGAGGGCAGATTGAGCTGCCCAAGTTGGTGACTACCGCTTTTCAGGACTGCAAAAGTATTCTTTGATCCAAATAAGAACGAGGCAGCAAACTTCGCTGCCCTGCTTCTGAATCAAGCTAGTTAACTCTAAAACAAGAATCGAATGCTCATTTGCAGCCGCCGTGCATAGTTGCTCATTGTGGAAGCACTGATTTGACCGAACCCAGTGCTCTTGACGCTCGGTGCAACAGTCACGTTCATGTTAAGGTTTGGAAAGAATGGATGGTTGGCAGTGTTCAGTGCCTCGGCCCGGAATTCAACATGTTTCCTTCAGTAATTCGCGTTGCGCGGTAGAGTCCCTCATTGCTGGTGCTTAAGGTATAGACGTTGCCATAGCTGCATTGCTGACTACGACGGATGCACCAGCGATCACTGCGCCACTTTGGTCAGTGACTCGGCCGGTGATGGTTCCGCGCGTGTCCTGGGACCATGAAAGAGTTGCAGCTAATAAAATTACAAGCGAGAAAATACGCATTGTCATACTGTGACTCTGTTCTTACTTACCCTGACATTCGGCATCGCTTAAAATTCCCAAAAGGAAAGGCAAACGCAAGAATTCCTATTGTCTTTTCGGAAGTGCGGGTTCGTGCAAGAGTCAAACGACATTCATCGCTCCAAGTATTTTTTCGCTAAGTATCATCGTCATTCCAGGCCGCGAACGAATCGGAGGGAATGGTCCAGAGCGTATACAGTCATGAGATTGGATAGATTCCTCTGAGAGGCAGATACGCCAAAATTCCTTTCCCTAAAAGATTTTCCATAAAAGAATACACCAACCGCCGCTGATTCGGTTACCATAATCAGCAATGAGCGAAGTCAAATATAAGCCATTTGTCCCGCAGGACATGAAGATGAAAGA
>JAYUSZ010000333.1:0-22832 GCA_043755435.1 Bryobacterales bacterium
GCTGTATTGATGCGATAGGTACCGGGGGGGATTACTTTGATCTGTGGACCCCGCTCGCCGCTGTTTTCAAGAAAAGCGCGGGCATTTTGGAACGCATCACATTCCACTTGCTTTGCCAACACGCGGCCATTGGTTAGCGGAATGCCATCACGCGCTTCCACCACGCCAATGTAACCTTCCGTTATGGTTGTGAACTGTTGGCGAATGATGTTGTACTGCCACGGCCAGTAGCCGAAGTAAAGTCCTGGCGCAAGCGAATCGCCTTGGAATCCAGCTTCGCCTTTCAACGCGATAATCTTTCCATCAGGTAGCGATTTGTTGGCACCCCACAACACATACTTCTTGTTGACGATCCCAATGGAATCCTCTGGTATGACGGCAATTCCCAACAAGCGGAACGTCCAGCGATAGAAGATGAAGAACACGGCGATGGGAACCAACCACCAGAGGTGATCAAGAAAACCAGATAATCCATTCATTGTGTTGCTCCCTTTGTTTCAAACTTTGAAGATGGGACTTCAGCCTTCACATTGTATGCGTAATTTGCGACGAAAGGGGCTCAATGAATTTTGGTTGAGCGAAGTTCAGTTTCCGCCCGCAGCCAGTTTTCCGTACAAGTTCCGTCAGGACAGCCGCGTTCCAGCCAGATATGATACGCCCTCTCAGCAATCTCATCAGCGTTGGGCAATGGGCTGAAGTCATCAGCAGTCTTGAGGAGATTTTCAAGTGATAGGCTTGCTACTTTCTTTGACATTCCATTGGTACTCACATCTAAATGCGCAATCAGGGAATGAAGGGGGTCAAAGATTCTATTTCACAACTCCACCACATAGACCTGAGGAAAGCCAGAACGATTGCTGGTAAACACAACCTTCGATTCGTTGCTCGAAAAGCTAGGGTGAGGGTGTGTCCACTGAGGACCATAAACGGTATCGGTAGTAACTTCCATCCAACTCAAAGTTCCTTCGCTTTTAGCCGCGCTACGGGCTGCTGCAAAGTCTTCCGCTAGCGCATATCGCGACTGCTTCCATTGGCTGCCTTCGTTGCTGGATTCCGATAGACACACCAATTCCCGATGCCCTGTGGCCACATCAACCAGTAAGATTCCTTCGTCTGGGTGATTGGTATCACACAGTATCTTAGACCCGTCTTTATTCGGAGTAATGTGCCAGGCGTTGAATTCAGCAATGGTGCGATGCTCTCGTGTCTGCCAGTTCATTGCCCTTAAAGATTTCGGCCATACCGTGTAAGTAAGATCTCCCGTTTTGCCAAGAAACGTTTCATGCACTATGAACTCGTTGTTGTCATGTTGGTAGAGGCATTCCAGGTTGCTGCCATCGCGGCGCACCCGATGCATACGAGGTGCAGGGTCTCCGGAAAATTCGATCCATTCTGGATCCGTTGGGTGAAATTGTGGATGGATTACCGTGCGCGGAAATGGAATGATGTGCCATTGGCTGCCATCCGCTTTGCCCACTGCCAATCCGCTGACCAGTCCTTGCTTAATGGCCATCACCAACCAATCGCCACCTGCGGCCAATGATGGTTCCCCAATCTGGGCACCAGCGAATTCCACAATCAGACGTTCTTTCAAAGTGTCCCGGTACAACTCCCAAAGCGCTGGTCCGCGAACGAAAAAGATGGATGCACCAGTGGGGCTGATTGCTGGAGAAAACGCATGAATTGCCGCTCCGAACGTAAGTTGCCGGATCTCTCCATTTGGGAAAGAACTAATTTCATATAACTGAGATGCACCACTTCGATTGGAGATGAAAATCATCGCCGCATCACCCGGTGTAAATGAACTCTGCAAGAAGTAAGTGGCGTGGTTGATCGCTTCAGCCGAAGTCATTTGATGAATCAGCCGGCCCGTTGCTCGATCCTTATAGGTTGAATGCTCTGAAGGAAGCATGGCTTTAGTCCAGCTTCTTCTTCAGAAAAAACATGTGCTGCCAGGGAAGATGTTCCTTCACTTCGGAAATCACAAATCCTTCGGCTTCAAGTTCTTGCTTCACTTCGGCAACCGACATTTTGTGCTCCAGCCGGATGGGAACATTCTTATCTTCCTTGCGAAATTCCAGCAGCACCAATCTACCTGAATCTTTCAAAGACTTGCGGATTTTTCGCAGCATTTCTTGCGGCCTGTCCAGTTCGTGATAGACGTCCACCAGGATCATCAGATCAATTTCCGCTTCGGGCAATTTGGGGTCCGATGGCGTGCTGAGTATCGGTTGAATATTCTTGATCTTGTCGCTCTTGATACGTTTTTCCAGCAATTGGATCATGCCCGGCTGCACATCCACGGCATAGACCTTGCCCTGCGGCCCTACTTTCTTAGCCATGCGAATGCTGTAATAGCCGCTTCCTGCACCAAGGTCGCAAACCACCATTCCAGGCTCCAGCCCCAGTGCATCAATGGCCGCTTGCGGGTTCTCTTCCGAATCTCGCTCTGGCCGTTCCAACCAACTGGCACCGGCCACTCCCATCACGTGGGCGTACTGCCTGCCACTCACTGGATGGACACCCGGGGATGCAGACTGGTAGGCATAAAGCGCTGCAAAGCTGAACATTGCAACCGCTAAGAAAGGCTTTTTATGGATGAAGGGCATAAATGTGATTTAATAAAGGCTTCGTTCCATATTCTTGCAGATTGAGGTAAGCCGCGTGCATCCCAAAATAAAACAGACCCTTATTCGATTCTCTTTTTCTATATTTTTGATCGGTTCCTTACTGGCAACTTCCGGTTGCCGTGAAGTTAAGAAGGAGAGTGAAGGCAAGCCTTGGTCCATGGGTGAAAAAGTTACATTAGGACCGTTTGCCTATACAGTGTTGGAATCGGAATGGGTTCAGGAGTTGAACGGTGCAAAAGGCAAGCTTATTCCCAAGGAACGATTCTTAGTGCTTCGTCTGAGTGTTACCAATGGCGGGGGAGAGAATAAGGCCGTTTCCTTCCTAACCATTCGAGACGACAAGGGCAAAGAGCATGCAGAACTGCAGGAACTGGAAGGAGTCAAGGACTGGATGGGAATCTTGCGCATGATTCCCGTTGCTGGTACGGAAAATGGGTTGATTGTCTTCGACGTGCCAATGGGGCATTACCGGTTGGTTGTGAACGATGGTGGCTCAGCAGGCGAAGAACGAACCTCTCTGATTGATTTGCCTTTGAGCATGCGTCCAGCCGACGAAACAAAGCCAATTCTGGGAAAATAGAACTGTGATTGAAAGGCTGGCGGAACTCGTGTTTGTTTCGATGGCCTTGGCAACTTTCTGCCAGGCAGAAGGCCTAACCATTCGTAATACTGCACTTTCCACCAGTGATGGCGGCGAAGGCGTTGATGCAAAGCATACCTACCTGACTGGCGAAACGGTTTACTTCAGTTTTCAAGCTCTTGGCTTCACCAAGAAAACGGATGAGGATGAGCGCGATCACATTTCCCTGGAATACGTGGTTACTGCAAAAGACAAGGCAGGAGTGCTTTTGGATAAACCGAAAGCAGGAAAAATCATTGAAGAGTTGGCTCCGCAAGACAAAGAGTGGCTACCCAAAGTGACCGGTAGTTTTGTGCTGCCAGACACTTTGTTCAGCGGTGAATACCACGTTGAAATTGAATTGAGGGATTCCAACTCAAGCGCTGTTGCAAAACTGAAGACACCCTTCTTGGTGCGTGGCGGACGGAAGCAGCCTGCCGCAGAATTGACGCTTGACGAAGCGCGCTTCTTCCGCGATGAAGAAGCCACCCAACCTGCAACCACGGCAAATTATCGTTCAGGTGATGCCATATATGTGCGGTTTCAAATTTCCGGATTCACGGTGAAAGACAATAACCGGTACCAGGTTAGTTACGGAGTCAAGGTGCTTCGAGCAGATCGGACACTTGTATTTGCGCAGCCCGAAGCCGCCAGTGAAAAGGACCAGACGTTTTATCCTCGCGGGTATTTGACGGGGTCTTTCAACTTCTTCCTGGACAAAAACAATTCTCCCGGCCAGTACAATCTTGCTATTGAATTGCGAGATGATTTGTCCGGGAAAAAGCAACAGGCGGAATTTCCATTCACATTGCAATAAGCAAGCGTCAAAGGTAGAGAATGGTTGATGCTAACTCGTAGAGCATGTCTTCAATCCATGTTCGGAGGGCTTGCAGCCATCCGAGCCGGCGCAACTCCGGCGCAACGTCCAAATGTTCTTGTCATCGTATCTGACGATCAGGGTTATGCCGATATCAGTGCCTATCCGCACCCCAAGGAGGTCCGCACTCCACATATGGATCGCCTGGCTCAACGTGGCATTCGCTTTGAACAAGGCTATGCCAACGCCTACGTCTGCGCTCCCAGCCGGGCGGCAATCCTGACCGGCACCTATCCGCAGCGCTACGGATTCTATACCGCGTCCGATTCCCGTGTCGGTCTTCCGCTCAGTCAGGTTACGTTGGCAGATGTGCTCAAGAAGGAGGGCTACACAACCGGCGCGCTGGGTAAGTGGCACCTCGGCATTGAACCTGCCTACCATCCCATGAAACGCGGCTTCGATGAGTTCTATGGCTTTCTGGGCCATGGCGCGCACGATTACTTCGACCTGAAGCGCTCTGGCGAACCGTATCATTCGATTCTGCGCAACTACGAGCCCATCGACGAGACCGGATACCTCACCGACAATTTAGGGCGTGAGGCGGTGGCCTTCATCGCCCGCAATCACAAGAAGCCGTTCTTCCTGTATCTGGCGTTCAACGCTGTGCACTCTCCCATGCAGGCGCCCGAAGCAACGATCAAGAAGTACAATACCGGCGACGCCAAGCGCGACATCCTCTTGGCGATGCTGGAATGCGAAAACAACGCCATTGGCAAAGTGCTGGATGAACTGGAGCGGCGTAAACTGGATCGTAATACAATCATCGTGTTTGTCTCCGATAATGGCGGCGCGCGCGCAAACTCTTCCAACAACGGCGCTCTACGCGACTTCAAGCAAAGTGTCTACGAGGGCGGTATCCGCGTTCCATTCCTGATCAGTTGGCCCGGACACCTGAAGGCCGGTGGCGTCTCCAATGAGCCGGTGATGTTCTTGGATATCATGCCCACAATCGTTTCTGCCGTTGGTGCGAAGATGCCATCTGGACGGGTGTACGACGGCCGCGATATGCTGCCAATATTGACCGGGAAGTCCAAAGCTCCATTGCATGAATCGCTCTTCTGGGATGGTGCGGAACCCAAAACAGCGGTTCGCTCCGGCGACTGGAAGCTGGTCAACAATTCCGGCAAAATCGAGTTGTTCAATTTGCGGCAGGACATTGCCGAAAAGACTGATCTCGCAGCCCAGAAACCAGAACTCGTCGCTCAACTAAGCCAGAAGTTCGATGCCTGGAGCAAACTCAACACGCCACGCATCGCCAAAGGCGGTGCCAACGACGAAGGCGACGATGGCGCGGGCCGCAAGGGTAAGAAGACCAGGAAAGGTAAGAATTGAGGATTATTGCCAACGCAATGAGAACTTAGTTCCGCAGCTTCCACTAACTAGAGTGGGACTCTTTCGAACCCGTAGTGCGGCTGTATGCGGAATTGACGCGCATCTTGTAGATGTTGAAGTTGATCTATTCAGCTCTGGCAGTTCCCGCGATTTTGTCACGGTGGGCATGCCCGATGCCGCTGTTCGCGAAAGTCGCGAGCGCATTAAATCTGCCTTGGCAAATTCCGGTTTCGGCTATCCATCAAAAGCTATAACCATCAATTTGGCTCCTGCCAACTTACGCAAAGAAGGACCTGGATTCGATCTGCCAATGGCTTTGGGAATCCTGGGTGCAATGGGTACTTTGAAGACTAGCGAGCCCAACTTGGTTGTGGGTGAATTGAGTTTGGATGGTGCGGTGAGACCGGTGCGCGGAGTACTCTCCATTGCCGTCTGTGCGCGGCGGAGCGGGATTAAGCGACTGATGGTGCCTCGTGAAAACGCCATGGAAGCCGCAGTGGTGGAGGGGTTGGATGTCTTCGGTGTCGATCATATTGGCCAGGCTGTGGATGTGCTGAATCAACCAGAAAAACATTCTCCATTGCGGCACATTGTGAATCTGCAATCACGCACTGGTGTTGGCTTTCCTGATTTCGGAGAAGTGCGAGGCCAGACTACTGCCAAGCGTGCTTTGGAAGTTGCCGCCGCAGGCAATCATAACGTGTTGATGGTGGGGCCGCCCGGTTCCGGTAAAACTATGTTGGCAAAACGGCTGGCCGGAATCTTGCCTCCACTCACGTTTGCCGAAGCCGTGGAGGCCACGCAAGTACATAGCGTCTGCGGCATTATGCCGGCAGGAAAAGCGTTGCTGGAAGAACGTCCTTTTCGGTCACCGCATCACACTGTTTCCGATGCTGGGCTGATTGGCGGCGGCAGTGGAACTCCACGTCCGGGTGAAGTGAGTTTGGCACATAACGGCATTCTGTTCCTGGACGAACTGCCGGAGTTCTCTCGCTACGTTCTGGAGCAACTTCGTCAGCCCCTGGAGGAAGGTTCGGTCACGCTGGCACGATCGAACGCCAGTATGTGTTTTCCAGCGCGCGTGATGCTGGTGGCCGCGATGAACCCCTGTCAGTGCGGCTTCTATGGCGACACTACTCGGGAATGCCGCTGCACTGGTGCCATTATTCAGCGCTATTTGGGAAAGATTAGCGGGCCGCTGTTGGATCGTATCGATCTGCATATTGAGGTGCCGGCGGTGCCATATAAGGAACTGCGTTCCAATGAAGCAGTGACTACTTCGGAGCAGATGCGGGAACGGGTGTGCAAGGCTCGCGAAGTGCAGAGTGCCCGCGGATTCAATAACTCAGTTGCACCGCCCGGGGAGTTGCGAAAGCTGGCTGCGCTCGATGATGCAGGGGAGCGGACGCTGGAAATGGCGATTCGGAAGCTGGGGCTTTCGGCACGTGCGCATGACCGGATTTTGCGAGTAGCGCGGACGATTGCGGACTTGAGTGGGGCAGCGAATGTTTTGGGCAAGCATGTGGCCGAGGCGGTGCAGTACAGGAGCTTGGACCGCAGTTACTGGAACTAAAAAAGTAAACGGCAGCTTCTTCCAATGGTGTTGGAAAAAGCTGCCGTTTCTTTTACATGCCAGCTAATTAAAGCCGGCTTGCATCTAAACCACCAACGCGGCAGGAACGGCAGATACCGAAGGTGCTGCCGTTGCCAATGATGTTGGTGCAACGGTTGGTGATGCTGGCCAGTTCTGCCCGGCTAAGGGTGCCGCGGGAGAAGGGAGTTTCGGTTACTGCGAAAGTACCTGCTACTGGAGCTCCGTGGATGGTGGTACCAAAAGCAAGGGAGCCTCCAGCAATTGGGAATGCAGCCGAGCCGGCGAGTGCTGCACTGTTTGTGCAGTTTGTACCAGTGAATCCTGCGCCTGCACCTGTGTTAACCAACTTCACAACAACCGAATTGGGACGCACACCGGTAAGAGTGTTGCTGATCAAATCACTGTTCACGGATAAGGAAACAAGGCCGTTGGGAGTAATCAGGCAGGAGCAGCAGGAAACCAGCTGTTCGTCAGGCGAGAATGCATAAACATTCACGCAAATGTTACCAGCCGCGCCGCCGAATCCAGGACCATTCAGAGAAGCGCCATTTGCACCAGTATTGGTGATGTTAATGACGGAATCTCCGCTAGTCAGGTTGGACGCGTATCGAACCGAGAAATCCACTACAGCAACTATAGAACCAGTTACAACAAATCGATTCGGGGCTGCGGGAAAGGAGCATGTTGCATCGCCACAAGTCGCTTCCTGGCCGCCCATTCCTGTCGATGTAAATAGAGGTAGCGCCTGAGTAAAAAACAATGCGAATCCTGGAAGCCCTGTTTGATTTGCGGCGGTTGAGGTAACAGTAAGGAATTGGCTGTTCGTAGGAGTTATGCCCGCGGAAATTGTATTGTAAGCCGCGCCGGCGCGAACTCCACCAGTTGTTGTAGTAATACTAACATTACTATATGTATTGGTTCCGAATCGTAAGTGAAGGAGCCGCTGGCGGTTCCCCCATCCCCGAATGTAACGCCACTAAGGGTGTAGGTTACTACAACAGCGCTTGCAGTTGCAGGAGTGAGTATGCTGGCTGCGACTAAAGCCAGTTGAATTGGTGTTATTTTCCATAAGTTTGTGTGCATGAGGGTTCCTCCAAGAAATTCCCGACTAGGAAGGTTAACAACTTACTGTTGATTAGACAATCCTGCAAATGGAGTAACCCGGCACTCGTAGTCCGAATGATTAGTCAAAAACAGCTAGTGAGACCTTTTGCTATCCAGGGGTGTGAGGTTCTTCGCCGGTTAGTCCGAATCCTGGCCAATTTGGATCGGCACTTGGATTTCGAGTGGGCATTACGGCTCCACACTCTTTGCGCCAGGCTTTCAGCTTGGCCAACATTTTTGCAGCTATTTGAGGATTGCGTTTGGCTAGATTCTTGGTCTCGCTGGGATCCTCTTTTAAGTTGAATAGCTCTATGCGGCTACCCACGTGAAATTCAATCAGCTTCCAATCGCCTTCGCGAATCGAACTTCCTGGTTCCCCACCTTGATTGGAATAGTGGGGATAGTGCCAATACAATGGCCTGGGTTTCAGCGGCTTTCCTTGCAGTAGAGCAACTAAGCTAACCCCGTCTACACGGCCTGGGGGAACTGCCGCCAGTTGGCAAAACGTGGGAAAAAGATCGATGCTGCATACGGGGGTATCAAGAACTGATCCTGCTTCAGCCACGCCAGGACATCGAATGATTAATGGTTCGCGCACGCCTCCTTCATACAAGTGTCCTTTACCTGCGCGCAGAGGAGCATTGTTGGTAACTGGATTCTTACTCTTGCCTTCGTAGCGTAATCCACCATTGTCGGAAAAGAAAACGACCATGGTGTTTTGCAGGGTGCCGGTGCGTTCGAGTGCGTCCACAACGCGACCCACGCTGGCATCGACACTTTCGAGCATGGCCGCATAAGTGGCATTATACTTACCGCCGCCTTTTTCCTGATGCCGTGCAATATCGGCTTCGCGGGCCTGCAACGGAGTGTGCGGGGAATAGTGGGGTAAGTAGAGAAAGAACGGACTGGACTTACTCTGTTCAATGAACTGAACGGCAGCATCGGTTAGACGTTCTGGCAGGAATTCGCCGGCGGCTAGGGTCAGGTTTGGAAGTTCCGATGGACCGAAGTAACTTGCGCCAAGCTTGCCACTGGGCGGCGGACTGCCTCGGTGGTTCCCTCCTACGTTTACCTCGAAGCCTTGATCGGTGGGCAGAAAGCCATCGCCACCGAGATGCCATTTGCCGACGCTTGCAGAACGATAGCCGGCGGGCTTGAGGCGTTCTGCGATGGTGATTTCTTTAAGCTGCAGCAATTCAGCGGTGCGGGGAGTTGTGATGGGACCTTTGGGATCCGACTGACGGCCGGGAATCCAATCGGTGATGCCGGTGCGCAGCGGATAGCGGCCGGTCAAAATGCTGGCGCGTGTGGGCGAGCATACTGGACAGGCGGCATAGGCATTGGTGAAACGGGTGCCTTCAGCTGCGAGTCGATCAATGTTGGGTGTGGGGACATTTGGGTTGCCGTAGCAGCCGATGTCACGCCAGCCCAGGTCGTCGGCCAGGATGAGAACGATATTCTGTTTGGGCTTGGGAGGCTGTGCGTTAGTTAGCAGGCCACTGGCGAGAGTTGAAAGAAATAGACGGCGGTGCATTGTTACTAGTTAATCAGAAAGTTGCTTGGCCCATCTTTATCGTTGAGCAACCCAACGGCGCTGTCACCCGAAAAGAGCTGCAAAAGCGCTCGTCCCCGAACCGTCCTGGCCGGCTACAAACGTCACGACCGGAGACGTTCGCGTATCGAGTGTTAACGCGACATTGCCGGAAGGCTCAAAGCTGACATATCCACTACGTTCCACGCCGGTACCGTCATAGAGGAGGATTCCAGCCGCCCGTTGTCCACTAGGCCTCGCTCTTCCATTGCGGACAGCGTCGGGCTTGTTCTGGGCTCTGGCCGCGAAGTCGGGCTGGAGAATCGCGGATCACGACAAGCGCGCAGAGCCCTGGCGGTCGCCTTGCTCAATAGCAGTTTTTGTCGGCGCTCCAAGGCAGCAATGCGCTCTCCATCAGCCTTCCCATTGCACGACAGCAAGGAAATGAAAACGGGAAGTGTGAAAGGTCATAAAAAGCGCCCTTGGATTAAATCTCCAAGAACGGCAGTTGAGAAGAGTAATCATTACTACGGGATGGGAATTAGAATCCCTCCAAACGTTAGCCAGGCCGCTTCGCTGATGATCTTCACGCGGTCTTCTGTTGCTTCAGGCCAGAGAACCATGTCCCGCCTGCTCGGGATGTCCAATACATCGAGGTTGGCAACTGCCGTTCTATGGTTAGACACCGCTTTGCTGAATTAATTTGGCTACCAGCGCGGTCCATCCTGTTTGATGGCTTGCGCCCAAACCCTCTCCTGTGTCTCCGTGGAAATATTCGTGAAACAGGAGGTGGTCGGCGAAATGTTCGTCGTGTTGCAATTTGTCGTTGCTGCCATGCATCGGACGTCGGCCTTCGGGATTACGCAGAAATAGCCCGGAAAGACGGCGTGAAAGGTCGACGGTAATATCGCTCAGCGTGCGGAACTGGCCGCTGTCAGTGGGATATTCCACTTTGAAGTCATTCCCCAAGTAGTGATGGAACCGCTGTAAGGATTCGATCAGCAGGTAGTTGACTGGAAACCAGATGGGCCCTCGCCAGTTGGAATTCCCTCCAAACAGTCCAGTTTTCGATTCGGCGGGTTCGTAGTCAACGGAATGGGTTTCTCCGTTTACATCCACAGAATAGGGCTGATCTTTATGAATTCGTGAAAGCGAGCGAATTCCATGGGGTGAGAGAAACTCTGTTTCATCCAGCATGCGGGTCAAGATGCGGCGCAGCCGTTCTGGACCAACAATGGAAAGCAGCCGCCGTTCTCCTTGACCCTGGCGCGTCATCGATGCCAGATTGCGGCACAAATCGGGGCGATTCTTGACGAACCATTCCAGTCGGCGACGAAAACCGGGCAAAGCTTCAATCAACGAAGGTTCAAGCGTATCCACCGCGAATAGTGGAATCAACCCAACCATACTGCGCACTTTCATGCTGAAGGAGGTGCCATCGGGCAACCGCACACGGTCATAGTAGAACCCTTCAGCCGGATCCCAAAGGGAATCGTCACCCTTTCCATGGACAGCCGTGGCGATGTACAGAAAATGCTCAAAGAACTTACTTGCCACATCCTCATAAACGGGTTTTTCCTTGGCCAATTCCAGGGCGATTTTCAGCATGTTCAGGCTGAACATGGCCATCCAACTGGTGCCGTCCGACTGTTCCAGGTAGCCGCCGGTAGGCAATGGCTTACTGCGGTCGAACACGCCAATATTATCAAGCCCCAGAAAGCCGCCCTCGAAAATATTATTCTCCCCTGAGTCCTTACGATTCACCCACCATGTGAAATTCAGCATCAGTTTGTGGAAGACTTTTTCCAGGAAGTCGAAGTCCGGTTTGCCGGTGATTTTGCGGTCAATCTGATAGACACGCCAACAGGCCCAGGCATGAACGGGCGGATTCACATCACCAAATGCCCACTCATAGGCGGGAACTTGCCCATTGGGATGCATATACCATTCGCGCAGGAAAAGCTTCAGTTGACTCTTGGCAAAATCGGGATCCACCAGTGCCATGGGAATCATGTGGAAGGCTAAATCCCAGGCAGCATACCAGGGATACTCCCACTTATCGGGCATGGAGATTATGTCGTCGTTATAGAGGTGAACCCAACCTGCGTTACGGCCCTTTTTGCGGCCTTCATCAGGGGGCGGAGAAGAGGGATCCCCGTTGAGCCAATCCTCCACAATATAGTGGAAATACTGCTTGGACCAGAGCAGACCTGCAAAGGCCTGGCGCTCAACCCGGGCGGCATCGGTGGAAAGTTTTTCGGGCAGGAAGCTTTCATAGAAGGCATCAGCCTCTTCCATGCGAGCTTTGAAAACTGCGTCAAAATCAACATTGGGAGTGCCATCAGGGCAGATACGGCAATGGATGACGTGTTGCTCTCCTGGTTCCAGTTCAATTGCATAAACCCCACACGCTTTGGTGCCGAAGCCACCGGGATTCACTGCGTCGAACCGGGAATGCAGAACAAATTCCTGGAAGGCATCCTTATAATAGCCGTGGCTGGAACGGAAGCCCCAGAGCTTTTCACTGTTGGAATTATTTTCGGTGAAAAGAATCCGGTTAGTGCCTTCAAACACAACCTTTGTGGGCCCAAGCGTGCGCTCTTCAGCCAGCAGCCAGTCATCACCCATTCGTCGCATGACTGGGGCAACTTCCTGCGAACGTCCCCAACTCCAGGAATTACGAAACCATGCAGTGGGCATGGCGACGAGTGACGCTTTGTCCGGTCCGCGATTGACGATGGTGTAGCGAATGAGGATATCGTCCACGTCGGCTTTAGCGTATTCCATGAAGACGTCGAAGTACCGGTTATCCTCGAAAATGCCGGTATCAATTATTTCGAATTCACGATCCAGGCGATTGCGGCGACTGTTTTCTTCGCGCAATAAGTCATAAGGGAAAGGGTTCTGCGGATACTTATACAAACCCTTCATGTAGGAATGCGTGGGCGTGGAATCAAGGTAATAGTAAAGCTCTTTAACGTCCTCGGAATGGTTCCCTTCAGGACCAGCCAAGCCGTAGGGGCGCTCCTTCAAGATGGGGTCACTACCATTCCATAAAGCGAGTGAGAAGCAGAGCCGTTGGTGGTTGTCGCAGATGCCCAGGAGGCCATCTTCGGTCCAGCGATAGGCGCGATGGCCCGACTGACTGAAGGGGAAATAGTCCCAAGCCGTACCATTTGGGGAATAGTCTTCGCGAACGGTCCCCCAACTGCGTTCAGATAGGTAGGGCCCCCAGCGGCGCCAGTGGCTGGAGCGGGCAGATGCGGCGGAGATTCTTTCCCGTTCGGTACTCATACTTTTCTATCGTCCCTTATTTACAATCACTTTGCAGGATTAAGGGAATATCAGGGGAATATGCCGTGGTGTAAATACTAGTGAATTGGGTTCAGTCTACTTTGGTTTACTGCTTGCCGTTGTTTGTTGATTACTTTGCGTTCATATTCCGTTAGAAAGTTTCGCGGTCTAGCTTTACCTCGTCACTTCTCGAGAACTGAGCGCAGCCGAGGGTAAAAAATTACTTGACGCACCCAGTGTAAAGACGTATACTTGTGTATATGGAAGCCCCAAAGACACTCATTGAAGCAATCCAGTATTTCTCTGATGCTACTCGCACTCTTCAATTCTTTGCGGCTTACCGATGGCCCAATGGCGTTGAATGCCCTTATTGCGCGACTAAGGAACCGATGTTTCTTTCTACTCGTAATATATGGAAGTGCCGCGCTACTAAGTGCCGGAAGCAGTTCTCTGCCAAGGTAGGTACGATCCTTAATGAATCGCCTATAGGTCTGGATAAGTGGATGACAGCCGGTTGGTTGATTGCTAACTGCAAGAACGGCGTCTCCAGTTACGAAATTGCGCGGGATATCGGCGTTACTCAGAAGACCGCATGGTTCATGCTTCAACGCCTTCGTAGTGTTCTTCAGGATGATACAAAGCTTTCCGGCGAAGTTGAAGTTGACGAATCGTTCATCGGTGGAAAATCTAGAAATATGACGCTGCAAAGCGGGAAGCCGCTATGGCTGGACTGAACAAGGGAAAGACAATTGCGTTCGACATGGTTGAACGCGGCGGCAGGGTCAAGACGGCTGTTGTCGAACGCCGTCGCAAGACTGAATTGCAAGGGCATATCAAGGCCAGCGTGAAAGCTGGATCGTCTGTATTTTCTGACGGGCTTGTTTCCTATGAAGGATTGTCCGAAGATTACACGCACGCTGTCATCAATCACGCGGTTGAATACGTTAATGGGAACGTGCATACCAACACCATGGAGAACTTTTGGAGTCTGGTTAAGCGCCAATTGAACGGTACGTATATTTGTGTTGAGCCTTTTCATTTGTTCCGCTACTTAGACGAACAGTGTTTTCGTTATAACCATCGCAAGATGACAGATTCCGAACGCTTTACTACGCTCTGCCGCCGTGTTGCTGGCCGTCGCTTGACTTGGAGCGAACTAACAGGCAAGGAAGCCAAGGACTAGCGGGGTTAAGCGTCAAGGACGCGGCAAACGTCGCTGAGCCTTTTTCTTTGGCGCTATGCTTTGCTTCGCCGGGGCGGGCCTCCCCTTCCTTAGGACAAGCTTCATGAGCCTATCGAAGTTCTCGAACTCCGTTCCGGTTGGCTCTGGTATTGGTAACTTCGTTCTTGGTTGCATTTTAGTTTTGCCTGTTTACGCGCACGCCTCTTCTCTCTAGTTCGGTGATTACATCAAGTCTCGCCTGAGTTGCTCGTATGTCCAGACTCTGTAGATATTGAAGATTCAGGAACGGCTGGATGTCAAAGATAGGCATAGTAGACAACTCTAACGTCCGCAGGGATTTTAGGCTACCGATTGACTTGACATCTTGAGACGGGATAGCAACCAATCTTAGTCTTTCTAGCTTATTTAGCCCAACGAGAAAAGATAGGTCGCTGATTTGAAGTTGGGAGAGAGACAGTTCCTTCAGTTTTGTTAATTTGCCGATATATTCTTGGTTACTTATAGCAGACAGGAAAGCCTGATTGAATACAGGACCACTCAATATTATCCTTTGTAGTTGTTGCAGCTTTTCAAGGAACCTTAAATCAAACCCATGTAGGCCAACAATATGGAGCTCTTCAAGGCTTTCTGCCCCACGCAAAAGTGACATATCTAGATTCGCTTTCTCATATTCTCGGATAATAAGCTTGCGCAATGGAGATATCGCGTGGATAGTGCTGAAACCAGGTTCTTGCTTCCCGCTAACATGCAATTCAGACAAAACCCCGCATTTGGAGAGAGCCTTAAGATCTATAATGCTAGTGTTGCCAATGTCCAACATGCGCAATGACTTGAGTGTCCCAAGTGGAGTAGCGTCCCTTATCCCTCTGGATGAGATATAAAGAACCCTTAGTTTGTTCATATTGGCGAACGGTTCCAAGGATTCAATGGGCACGTCTGAGCTCAAGTTAACTTGCTCAAGATCTTTCATGTTTGCTAGCGGCTCTAAAATGCTTACTTGTGATATTTCAACGTTCCTGAGGCTTGTAAGATTACGGAACTCTGCAAGGTCGTCAATAGCTACATAATTTACTACCAGTTTTGTGAGCTTGGATAAGTTATGTATACGGCTCAACCCCTTCAATGGGAGATCTCCCCGAAGCCCTTGAATGAAAAGCCCAAATTGGGTATTCAGTAAGCGAAAGTAAGGTTCCGACTTCTCTATAGATGGAAGAGTGCCGCCACTGACTCCGAATTGTATAATTCCATCCCTATCTGGCTTTATACTCCATCCTAATTTGGCTAGTGCATCTATGGGAGATTGAATTGGAGTCAGCTTACGAAAGGTTTGAGATTCGTCAGCCTTATTCAGTGGATTGTTGGATTCATATTTTTTATCCGAACGAATTGAAGACGCGTCTTCGCTCAAAGGCCTCCCGCTAGTTGAGATATTTTGCTTTCGGTATTGCTCGAAGAGCGGTTTTACTCTTTTCTCTGTTTCTTCCGCAACTTCCTCTTTGGTCGGAGGCCTTGAAGTCGCAGATTCCCGAGAGTTTTCTAAGCGCCATTGTGTTTTTGCTGGACCATAAAAAATCCAAACACAGATTCCAATTACGATTAAGGATGCGATCCCGCGCACCAATGGCTTAAAAGGTAGATAAACCCATGAGACATGCGCCAAAATTAGGATTAGTGGAATAGTCACAATAATCCCAAGCCAAAAATTGGGCTTGATGTTAAGTGCAAATAACGCTACTTGTAAGAGGGCTAGCACTAGGCCGACGAGCCCTTCAAGTTTTGGCATGCCAGCAGTCTACCACATTTTGGGTGCGTCAAGTAATTTCTTACCGGAATACTTATTGACCTGGCCGCCGGGCTTAACAACTGGTAGAGCCGCACCTCCACTTCTCCCGCTGCAGGAACACAATATACTAACCAGCAAAATGCCGTCTTACCGGTTCATCCTCGAGATATAACTACAAGCCAAAGCAGAGTATGTTGGGCCCTGCGGCCACGGCAACATATTGGTTGCCGCCGAACGAAAAGGTCATCGCCGATGCTTTCATGCGAACGTTTGTCGGGAATCGCCAAAGAGTCTTGCCGTTGCGCTGATCCACTGCTGAAAAGCCGCCGTTTGGCTGACCGTAGAAAATCAATCCGCCATCAGTTGCAAGCACGCCAGTCCATGTTTTGGCGCGAGCTGCTCCTGGCTGCGCGACTTCCCAGACTATGTCGCCTGTCTCAATGTTCAATGCACGCAGGAAGCGTTGTCCTGACTGGTTAGGATAGCCGCCCGGCTTATCCCCGACGCATTCTTCCAGTGCCATGAAGTAATACAGTTTCGTCATTGGCGAGTAAGCGGTTGAATCCCAATTGGCGGCATCGCTGGGGCAGCCGCGAGGATCCCTCACAACTGGGCGGCCATCGGGTCCAATGCTGGACGCCCAATCCACTCGCCGCAGAAAGGGCTTTGCTAGAAGTACCTTGCCATTGGTGCGGTCCAAAACATAGAAGAACCCATTGCGATCGGCATGCAGTAGTAACTTGGAAGCTTTGCCTTTATACACCGTGTCCACCAACACATTGGGCTCAGTGGCATCGCGATCTTCCACATCGTGCGGGGTGAATTGGTAGTGCCACTTTAGTTCGCCTGTCTTGCCGTTCAGAGCCAGCACACAGTTGGAATAAAGGTTGTCGCCAGGGCGATCCACATCGTTGGAACTTGGCCATGGATTACCGGTGGCCCAATAGAGTGTGTCCGTTGCTGCATCGTACGAACCGGTGAGCCAAGTTGAGCCGCCACCTGTGACTGGTTCCCTGCCTTGCCAGGTTTCACTGCCCGGTTCCCCTTTGCGAGGTATAGTCCAGAAGCGCCAAACCAGTGCGCCATTATCGGGTTTGTAGGCTGCCACAAACCCTCGGATGCCCGCATCAGCACCGGCGACGCCGACAACAACGGTGTCGTTCACAATCAGCGGGGCGATGGTGCCTCCGTAATATTGACCCTTGCGGTCAGGAGGCATGGAGATCTCCCAAAGTAGTTTGCCACTGGCCCGATCAAGCGCCAGCAATTGAGCGTTGTCGGTAACAAAGAAGACCTTATCGCGCAGAATAGCTACTCCGCGATTAGTGCCTAGCTTTGAATCGCCAACTAAGCCTGGGCTGGGGGGCCGGGAATACTGCCACAGCGGACTGCCAGTGAGCGCATCAATAGCAAAAACCTGATTGGGACCTGTAACATACATAACTCCGTCAGCAGCAAGGGGAGTAACTTCCAACCCGAAATACTGAATAGGGAAAACCCATTTCAGCTTTAGCGAAGATACATTGGTGGTATTTATCTGCTTAAGTGCGCTGTAACGATTGCCGGAATCGTTTCCGTTGTAGGTGAGCCAGTCTCCTGGTTGTGGCGCACCCCAAGTGAACTTACGCTCCAATGTTGCTGGAGGTGCAATGATAGTTTCCACGTTGATGCGCCGCAGGTAACTGAGGATGGCCTTCTTATCAGCAGCAGGCACATCAGAAAATGCAGGCATACCTGCGGCCGGATTGCCACGATCAAGGTAAGCACCCAACTCAGTTGGCGACTGGACGGCTACGCGCTGGTTATGGGCAAGCGCTGGACCTTGGGCGGAACCACGTCCCTCATCGCCGTGGCAGCCTGAGCAATTTTTGTTAAATATCTGCTGAGGCGACAATTCCTGCGATTGTAATTTCTGAGTGAACAGAATAAATAGTAGAGCGAGTGGAATCATTTGTAGAACTCCAGAAAAAGGACATGTTCGTTACGGCTTCGGTCGCGGTGTTGCATCGCCATCGGTCAACTTCAAAACCCATTTGGCGGCTTCAATCCACATTTGGCGAATGTCGGGCCGCTCCCAAACTTCAGTCCGGTGACCGAACGTGGAATAGAACACTCGACCCTTGCCGTAATCCCGCACCCAAGCCACGGCGAAGTCCTTATCAGTGCGGTTGACACCCCTGCGAGTAAGGTCAATCTGATCAGGATCCATTCGCATCAGCACCCTGACTCGATCCCTTGAAAAAGATTTGGGCTGATAAATTTCGTCCATGATGCTGAAGCGTTCCGGCAGGTGTTTGGTGGCAGGGAAGTTGCGGTCCTCCACAATGATAGGTGCCTGGAACTGATTCCATGGATGCCCGTCGAAGTACCCTCCAACCATTTCTCCATACTCGGGCCATTCATAATACGTATCGATTGCAGAGTGCGAGCCCAGGAATCCTTTACCGTCTTCTTTCACGAACTTGATCAGATCGGCTTTCTGTTCATTGTCCATGGAAAGTTCGCCGGTTGTATAGAAGAAAACGGCATCGAAGTAATCTAAATTCTTGCCGTTGGCGTCCAGCTTTTTCTTGGTGATCAGCTGGGCGTCGGTGCGGATGTAGGTTTCCCACAGACCAGTTTCCTTACCCAGGCGATACAGCGTTGCCAAGCCATCGGAAACAGCATCGTGCTGAAAGCCATTTGATTGGCCAATGGCCAGAATGCGTTTCTTTTTCGGTTGCGCGGAGGCGGGCCCTGTGGCCAAGGCTGCCAATACAATTGACAAAAGTATTTTGCGGAACATGCTCGCCGTTTAGTTTATCAACAGTGGGGAGGCGCGTGTTACTTAGGGAAAAGAACCGGCAGCGCTTCATCGGATGTATAGATGCAGCGCCCGTTGTGTCCGCAAGCGGGGACAACCACCAACTTGTGCTCAGCAGCGAATCTTGAATTGATGTAACTGAAGTAAGTCACGCCGCGCGCAAGACGGCTGGCACCTTGCGCCATCGCAGGGCAAGTAGAATCGAAGCCGGCGATAGGGAGTGTGTCGAGTTCGCCGAGCAAGTAAGTTACTTTGCGCTTCACTAAATTCTGCTTCATCTGGTCATCGGAAATACTCTCTGCATAACCCCAGCGAGTCTCCAATCCATTACGCCAACGGTTGAATGTGGTGCAGTTGCGGCCTTCGCTATATTCTCGAAACGCACTGGTGCACTTACCGTCTGCGGAGCAACTGGCGCTGGCCGGTAAGCGCGTGGAATCTAAGTAAAGATACGTGGAGGGATTGGCAACTACGTACTGCACTGGAATTCCCAAATCCTTTTCAATTCGTGAAGCGGCGGCGAAGCGGTGAACCAATTGACCGCCTGCTGAATGGCCGGACACCACAATGGTTCGCAAGTTTGGGAAGCGAGTTCGATCGACAGCAAGCTTCATCAGTTCCTCGACCATATGGAAGGAGGTAACGGTTTTGCCGGCGCTGGATGCACCACCTCCGCGCCAATCGGTTGTACCGCCGCAACCCCAGGAAATTTCTCCTTCGGCCAGTTGATCTTTGCAGGTGCCAGATTTGGAACCGAAGCGCGGCGAAATTACCAGCGTGGTTTCTAAGGTTTGATTTAGAAATGCACCTGCGACAGCGGATCCGAAATAATCATCGGCATTGCGGGCGGCACCGTGAATTACTATCAGCAGGCGTTCAATGCGCGGGTCGTTCTGGCGCAATGGATGACTTCGATAGACCAAGCCGTATTGGGTACCTCCGCCAAGCTGGATCTTTTCAGTGCAGCTGGCGTCGGACTTGGTGCAGGGAGCAGCAAGGTTGGGCAGAGCGAATAAAAGGAAGACAAGAGTGGCGCGAAACATTCTCCCCAGCGTGCCAGTATTCGGCTGCGGTTGTCAAAGAGCGAACAACTTTGGCGGCGCACACCGGTTACACTTGTGTTTGATGTATTCATTTCGTATTGTCTTTTGCTGTGTTTCGTTTGTTACTTTTCTGAGCTTTGCTCAGGAGACTGAGACTGACGTCCCTCAATCGAAAGATCACTCCTTGATTAGCCGTTATAAAGGGTCATGGTTGGTTGCCTGGGATGTGAAGCCGTTTGACAAAGTTTCCATTCCGGAAACTTATGAACTGGGCCGCGGTGTAGGTACATGGGCAAAGCCGTCGAATCTGGAAGGTGAAATCACTACCATTTACTACGTTGGTCCGCGTGACCGCAGTGCTCTGGAAATTCATCGTAACTACACTGACGCGATGCTCCGTGCAGGTGGCACTAAGTTACTAAGTTGCGATAATAAGGAAGATTGCTTCCGCGCGGAAAGCACCCTGCAGAGTAATGCCAACAGGTTTGTTGACGAGTTGCCAGATAGCCAGCGCGTTGGGTCTATCGCGTTTAGTTCCACAAATTGGGGTACGGATCCGCATCATGCGATTTGGAAGCTACCGTCCGACGGTGGAACTTATGTCGATATCCTGACTATGACCGTCCGCGTTGAATCAACCACGGTTGCTGACGGCACTGCTAAGCGGGCGATCACGGCACTTAGGGTGATCCGGCCGCGTGCCATGGAAACGGGAAAAGTTCCGGCAGCAATCATGGGCCAAGCTGTGCAGATGAATGCCGCGTATATGGCCGCGCGATTGGATGAGGATGCACACATTGCCCTTTATGGAATCGTATTTGACAAGGGCAAGTCGGAAGTGAAAGCAGAGTCAAAAGCGCAGTTGGAGGAAGTGGGGAAAATGCTTAGTGCGGATAGAAACCGTAAGCTGTATGTGGTCTGCCATACTGCCAGCGAAGGGCCAATGGAAAGTTTGGCTTTATCGCAAAAACGTGCCGATGCGATCGTAACTGTATTGACCATCGATTACAAAATTGAAGCGGGACGGCTTATTGGTAGGGGTTTGGGGGCATTCGCCCCAGTAGCTTCGAACGCTGATGAGGCGGGGCGCGCCCGCAACCGCCGCGTGGAATTGGTGGAGCGCTAGGTAGGGTTGCGATGAATATCCTTGTGCTCAATGCAGGCTCCAGCAGCCTGAAGTGCCATCTGTTTGACTGCACTTTGAAAAACAAAACTCCCATTTGGCAGGCCCATGCTGACTGGTCGCGTAAGTCGGCTCCGGCGAGATTGACGATTCAATCATCAACCTCGAAACCAATTGAATCAGAAATCCCAAATGCTGAAGTCCAGGCAATTGTAAGGCAGTTGATGACGGCCCTGCCAATGGTGCCGCAAACGGTGGGTCATCGGATCGTGCATGGCGGATCTCTGTTTCAAAAGGCGACGGTACTAACGGCAGAGGTACGCGAACAAGCCATGAGCTACAGCCCCTTCGCGCCATCTCACAACACAATTCAATTGGGGATAGTAGCGGAGATGGAGCAGATCCTGAGTCCAAGCGTTCCGCAATACGGTGTTTTCGATACGGCATTTCACACAACCTTGCCGCCGGAAGCTTACGTTTACGCAGGTCCGGCGCATTGGCTGGAACTCGGTATTCGCCGCTATGGATTTCATGGCATCAGTCACCAATACGTCTCACACAAAGCAGCGCAGGTGTTGGCGCGTCCTGCTGCGGGGTTGAAGTTGATCACCGCTCATCTGGGAAATGGTTGTTCGCTGACGGCGGTGGATTCCGGCGTTTCTATAGCCACCACCATGGGGTTCACGCCACTTGATGGTTTGGTGATGGGCACTCGAAGCGGTTCGGTGGATCCGGGTATTCTGATTCATCTGGTTCGGCAACACGGCTATACGGCAGACATGCTGGATGCAGAGTTGAACCAGTATTCCGGGTTGAAAGGGCTTTCCGGCATTTCCGGGGACATGCGCGAAATACTGGCGGGGATTGCCAATGGCGATAAGCAAGCGAAGCTTGCATTTGAGGTCTACACAACCAGCGTGGCCAGCCACATTGCCGGCTTGATGCCGGCGCTGGGAGCGTTGGATGCGTTGGTGTTCACGGCGGGAATTGGGGAAAACTCACCCGAAGTGCGGGCAGCGGTGGTGAAGAAACTTACCTTCCTGGGCATCAAGCTGGATCAGCAGTTAAATGAAAGTAAGTCGATGGACCAAGTGATCTCCGTTGCTGCTTCGTTGCCACAGGTATTAGTAGTGCGATCAGAAGAAGATTGGGAGATCGCGCGGCAATGTTACGATGCGGCGGTTACTTCTTAGTGAAAACCAATGGCAGCGTGTTACCGTTTTGTGTCCAATCGCCAGTAAGCGTAGTGCCTTCTTTATTCAGCTTGCCTTCGTAGCCGCCGTTCACCATGGTCACTTTCAAGGTAACTCTACCATCGTTGTGCACAATGCTGGCGACAGGAATTTTCGCACCACCCTGGTCCACGCTGATCAACGTCGCAACTGCACCGGTTTCGCTATTTTCAATGTTCAAGACTAAGCGCAGGCTCATGCCTGCTTCCAGCGTTCCTTCCCATTTGCCGGTAAGTTCCTTGGGAACTGCTGGACTTGTTTTGGGCAGTTCCACCTTCGCTTCGCCATTTCGCTTCAAGGTTAAGGGGAGGGTTGTACCAGCACCCTGTGACATTTCTCCGGTAATCGACTTTCCATCAGCAGAGAGCTTTCCTGTAAATCCAGGAGATTTGTCGCCCGCTTTCATCAGCACGAAAATAAGCTTTCCAGCCTGGAAATCCACCGATTCCAAAGTGAGCCCGGCTAATTTTTGTTCGGGAATGGAGAGGGAACCGATCCACCCTTTGGCCGTCTTGTCGATATCCAATTCCATGGTGATGGTCTGATTATTCGGACCCTCCAGTTTCCCGGTCCAGTGGCCACGGGCATCATCTTGCGCCATTGCGGCGAAACAAACCAGGCTGGCTGTTGCCAGAAATAGTCCCTGAAACATCAATAGTCTCCTGAATACACCCGTACTTATTT
>JAYUSZ010000334.1:0-22782 GCA_043755435.1 Bryobacterales bacterium
GTTTCCCGTAATTCCGGCGAGAGCTTAGCCAAAGCTCCTTGCAGCAATTCGGAAGCTTCCCGGCCAGCCACCAAACCATCCGTTCGGTTGAAAGCCGTGGGCTTTTGTTCAAAGGTCATTAGTTGACCTTCAATGGAATCTGAAACCCGATCCATTTTCGTGCGCCGGTAATGGTCAATCAACAGGTTGCGCGTCAATCGCGACATCCACACTGTAAAGGAACCCTCACCAGCCCGAAACGACTTTAAAGTTTTGAAAATTCTTAGAAAGACTTCCTGCGTCAAATCTTGCGACTCGCTTTCTTTCCCGGTGAATCGATAACAAATTCCATACACACGCCGGGAATGGACCTTAACCAAATCATCCCAAGCTGTATCCTCGCCAGACAAACAGCGTTCCACCAAACTTGCATCACGCGAATGGGAATCGGTGTCGAAGCTAGTATCCAATCGTGCACCCCAGCCAACTTGCGGCATTGCGCCCATGAACTCCGCGCTTTGGGAATCCCGGAATGTTGTGACCAAAGTCATTGAACTCCTCACTCAGGTACCCCTCAGGATTTTTCGTCCCGTTCGGCGTACACAAGTTGTTACGAGGATCTGGCATAATAAGTTCGCGCCATAAATTGGGAATTTTAGTTGCCCTTGTGCGCTGGGAACACACTATTCTAGCCCTATTAGGCCCCCTTTGGGAGAGACTATTTCACGATTGATTTCCCGCAAAGCACTGATCTGGCTTGCTTTGGCTATCGCCACAGCTTTTTTTCTGCCTATCTTCGCCAAACGGCTCAGCACTTTTGATTGGACCATGTTCCGTGCAACTTTTTCCAGTGTCGACTGGAATTGGATGGTGGCTAGTTGGATTTTGGCCCTTTCAACCTACGTCGGCCGCGTTCTGCGCTGGCAGGTAATGTTGGCTCCACAACGCCGTAGATCCAGTTTTTGGGGCATCTTCGTTGCCACTGCGGTTGGATTTACCGCAATCGTGCTTTTCGGAAGGCCCGGTGAAATTGTCCGGCCCTACCTGATCTCGAAGAAAGAAAGGGTCTCTCTTTCTTCTCAATTGGCAGCCTGGTTTCTGGAACGTGTTTTCGATCTGCTGATTGTTCTGGTTATCTTCGGATTTGCCCTGGCTTATTTCGAGCCTCCAGAAACTGTTCTTAGCAAAGGTATGCAATGGGTCTTCCAAACTGGTGGAAAGCTGGTTTTCGCTCTTGGTGTTGGATGTTTAGGGTTCCTCATGGCAGCCCGTTGGATTAATCCACAGCGATTGGAAAATTTAGTTGATAAGCTACCACTTCCTCAATTGGCTCGAGCCAGAATGCTTGATTTGTTACACTCCTTTTTTGCGGGTATGGAATCCTGCCGAAGCCTTGCAGCTGTGGGAAAACTGTTCTTTTACACGGTCTTCGAATGGAGCATCATCATCGGCTGCTATATTTGCCTGTTTCGCTCCTTTCCTTTTACCACCCATTTCGCTATGCTGGACGTCTTCGTTTTCCTGGGTTTTGTCGCATTTGGAAGCATCATCCAGGTCCCCGGTATTGGCGGAGGTATGCAAGTTGTGGCAACCGCTGTTCTTAAAGAGCTTTTTCAACTCCCGCTGGAACAAGCTTCAGCCGTTGCTATATCCATATGGGCAACTACCTGGGTGACCATCGTGCCCTTCGGTCTGCTACTTGCCATGAAAGAAGGACTGGAGTGGCGATCACTCAAACACATCAATACAAATGATGCAAAAGTAGAATCAAAGGAGACTTCCAATCCGTGACTTGCCCGTTTTGTGCATATCGTGAAGACAAGGTAATCGATTCCCGGGAGTCTAAGGAAGGCGATTCCATTCGCCGCCGCCGCCAATGTCTTTCCTGCGACCGTCGATTTACCACCTACGAAAAAATTGACGAAATTCCATACATGATCATTAAGAAGGATGGTCGGCGGGAGAAATTCGACCGGCAGAAAATTCTCAACGGCTTAATCAAGGCCGCCGAAAAACGGCCGATTCCCATGAGCCGCCTAGCAGCTATTGTTGATAAGGTTGAATCGAAACTATCAGACAGTGCTGAGCGCGAGCTCCCAACGACAGAGGTAGGAGAAATGCTAATGGAAGAGCTTCGGATTCTCGATAAGATTGCTTATGTTCGTTTCGCCTCAGTCTACAGGAACTTTGATGACGAAGAAGCATTCCTATCTGAGTTAAAAGAGTTAATTCGTGCAAAACGTCCTGAGAAATAGTTGGATGAAAATGCACTTCTGTACTATGCGATCAATTGTAACAGTATGATTTCAAATGAAAAATACTAGCACCACCGTTGCGTTGTGCTAATTTTTCACATTTCGTAACCAAAGTGGTTCTGTTGCATCGAATAGATAACGGAGGACCCGCCCTAAAGAAATTCTGAAAAAGCTTTCACACCTTTGAAATCAGGTATTAACAAAAGACGAAGTCGGTGTTATACTCGACAGGGTACTTAAGACGTGTCCAATTGGATACCGATAGGACAAACGGTTTCCTTGTCGCCCCCAAGTCTTATACTCCATGCTTTCATAGAGTTACAGCGGGATAAAATTTTCGATGGATCATTTTGAAGACCAATTTCTGACCGAGGCCGCCGAGCCGCTCGGACTTCCTTTCGACGAGGAAGCTAACTTCTTTCACCCGGAAGAGGTTCACGAGGGCGAGGAGTTTCAGGCAACACAACACGTTGAAGAGTCAATCTACACCGACGATCCAGTGCGAGTTTACCTTCGTGAAATGGGTTCGGTTCCGCTTCTTACCCGGGAAGGTGAAGTGGAGTTGGCGCGTCGCATGGAACGTGGTAAGTTTCGCATGCAGAAAGCCATCAGCCGCTCTGCGCTCATCCAAAATCTTGTCGTCGGTTTCGCCGAAACGGTTCGTAAGGGCGAAGAAGAATTGGAAAATTTCGTGGATTTAGGGGAAACAGAGGAAGGCAGCACTGCTGATGCCAAGCATCGCAAAGAAGTCATGCTGCAGTTCATGGACATCACCACAGTTCACAAGAAGCAGCATCAACTTTACGAAAAAATGCAGTTGGCATTAGCTGTGAAAGGACCCGCTGCAAAGACTCCGGCAGGGCGCAAAGCTCGCCGCCGGGCCATTGCAAAGTATTCCCGCTCAGTGGTCGAAGTAAGCCGCGCCATTCGGGCCATGCCATTTCTGAACAGCAAGTGGAAACAGTTTGGTAAAGAAATTGATCGTGGTGTGGAAGAAATCACCCATTTGGATCAGGAAGCTCATCGTCTTGAAGAACGCGGTGGTGCTCAGAACCAAGCTCGCATCAGGGATCTGAAGAAGGAAATTAAGCGCCGTGAACTCATCGCCGGTGCCTCCCTCGGCGACCTTCGCCACACAGTAACCGTCATTCGCCACGGCGAGATTGAAGCCGAACGTGCCAAGAAAGATCTGGTTGAAGCGAATCTTCGCCTAGTGGTTTCGGTGGCCAAGAAGTACGTCAATCGTGGTCTTCACCTTCTTGACCTGATCCAAGAAGGCAACATAGGTTTAATGCGTGCGGCTGACAAGTTCGAATATCGCCGCGGCTACAAGTTCTCAACATACGCTACTTGGTGGATCCGGCAGGCCATTACCCGTGCTATCGCCGATCAATCACGCACTATCCGTATTCCCGTTCACATGAACGAGAGTATGAACAAGTTCCTGCGCGCCACTCGCGAGTTGGAAAAAGAGTTGGGCCGCGCCCCGACCAACGAAGAGATCAGCCGGCGCATGGACATTCCTGTGGAGAAGGTTCAAAAGTTGAAGACCATTTCCCGCGATCCTGTTTCCTTGGAAACCCCTGTGGGCCGCGATGGAGAATCAGCGCTCGGCGACTTGATTGAAGATCGTTGGGTGGGTTCGCCTGTGGACGCGGTTATCGAATCGAACGTCCGCGACGAGACTGCCAATATTTTGAAGACGCTTTCGCCGAAAGAAGAAAAGGTGATTCGTCTCCGCTTCGGCATAGGTTGTGAGCGGGAGCATACACTGGAAGAGATCGGCCAGGAATTCGACGTCACACGCGAACGGATCCGGCAGATTGAAGCCAAGGCTCTGCGCCAATTGCGCTCGCCGGAACGTGCAAGGCATTTGCGGGCATTGCTAGCCGCAAGGTAGATTTTTCAAAGTAGTAACCTCCGAGAAAACTTGCCAGCCCTCAGTGGGCTGGCTTTTTTTCACTATTCGATCACGATGAATAATTCACATGCACGTGCGCGGGGAAAATTGCCACCGAATCCCGCGTTACCCCTGGCGATCCATCAATGCTGATTTCCCTCAGCTTCGGCAGCCCGGCAAGATGCGCAACTCCCGCATCGGTGATTCCCGTACACTGCCAGAATGTAAGGTTTTCCAGCGTGGACATTCGTCCCAGAATCTCCAAACTCTGATCGGTGATCTGAGTCTTGCCCGCATAGTAAGTTTTCAATTTGGACAATCCCGCGATATGTCTTGTGGCAACGTCCCCTGTATCCCGGCAATACATGCACCATAATCCCTCCAATTTCTTACATGCTCCCAAGTGGCGGAACCCCGCGTCCGATACGTCCATCGGCATCATTTCTTTCAGGGCGGGGAAGTTCCTTAGAGTTGCCAGTGCCTTGTCCTCCACATTCTTGCAACTTACAGCCAAGCCTCTAAGTGACGGCATTTTTGACATCGCCGTGAATCCTCGACCGGTTAGATTTGGGCATTCGCGGCCCCAGATGTATTCAATGGTCTTCGATTGGCTCAGCGCAGCAAAGCCCTTATCGCTTGCAACCGCCCCTTGACCCATCAGCATTCGCAGCTTCGGTATGGCGGCGATATGACCCATGGCCTCATCATCGCAATGGTGGTTCTGACATCCCAGGAATCCCAAATTCGGCAGCTTTCCCAACTGGGCTAAACCAGCTGATTTAAAGGCCGGGCAGTGCCAGAAGAAAGTAAGTCCGAACAGGCCATCAAGTCCCGCCAGTTTTGCCAATCCGGCATCCGTAAATGGACCATCAATCAATAAGTGGTTCGGTTCCGCATCGGGGCTCATCAGCTCATATTTTATTTCTCCACCATGCCAACTCTTGAACATCGGGAATTCGTGCAGCAACCCCAGCCCAACATCCGTCACATTACGGCCAGTGCGGAATCGCCGCAATTGGGTCTTGCCGCAAAGGGCTTCAATTGCCCCATCTCCAGAAGGAGTACCCAGCAGATTCACAATTTCTAAATGACGGCAAAAGGCCAGATTTGCCATACCAGCATCGGTCACGTTTTGCTGCCAGCAAACTTCAAAACGTCTCAATCCCGGCAGGTGCTTCAGCACAGCAAGACTTTGATCGGTGATCGAACTTTGTCCCGACAAATTCAATTCCCGCAACCCTTGCATGCTAGCCAAATGCCTCAAACCCGCAT
The DNA here is from genome assembly GCA_043755435.1 of Bryobacterales bacterium. Taxonomy (GTDB): domain Bacteria; phylum Acidobacteriota; class Terriglobia; order Bryobacterales; family Bryobacteraceae; genus JANXSF01. Next base: position 5,407 of record JAYUSZ010000334.1, read on the forward strand.
CAGTGAGTTGGCGCGATCCATCCAGATTGAGATGTGTCACGTGATCGAGTTTTGCAAGACGCTTCAGTGCCGAATCGGTCATTCGTCCACCCGCGTTCAGCCCGGTGATTCTCTGCTCCTGCATCACGCCGAAAATAGTGTCCCAATCATTTGCCGTAAGCATCGGACCGGGCTCAATGCAGTTGTCCTTCCTATTGATTGTGTAAAAGGGCGGTGAATTACTTACTCCATGAATCGGCTTATTGCCAGAGGTTAAGCTTTCCAAGAGCTTCGCCCAATCCTGAAACCCATGCTGTGTTGCGATAAACCCTTGTGCATCGGCCAGCGTGATTTCCCTGGCTCCCAATTCTGGTACTTTTGTCCGCAGCTGTTTTGCCGTAAGAGGACGCCCCGCTTCACTGAAAGTGCTTCCAAACAAGTTGTTCATCCGCAACAATGCTTGGCCATCGCCATTGCAGGCAGTCATAAAATCCGCCGCCAGCCTTTCGTATTGCTTCGCGTTTGGCCGCTGCCCGGCTTCTATTTCATGCTTGAGTTTCGCCCAACTTTGGAACCCGCATTCTTGCGCAATCACCCACTGCGCATTGGCTAGAGTTGCTGGCTTACAGCCCAATCGTTGCACGGCTGCAGTGTCCCCATCGCGGTGTTGCCGCAATAATTCTTTGGCCTGTTTTTGAAGTTGCTCCAGCGATGGATTTGCCGCAAAGCGAAAAGTGGAATCTGACATAAAGATCTCCTTTCAAATTTGGCCCGCGTCCGCACGACAGGCAGAAAGAAGATCGAAACTTGTGCAACAAAACAACTCGGTGGGCTCGGCCCTTTCCTGCGGACTGGAAGCGCCCTTCGCTCTGATGACCAATTTATCGCCAGGGCAATGGCGGTGTCAACTCCCATTCATTCACCTGTCACAAAAGTGGTAATAGAATAGGATATGAGACTCAGGGTACCCACCTTACTCCTTTCCCTTATATTCGGTGGCATCTCCGCATTCCCTCAATCGGAAGTCGGCGGTGCTACTCTCAATGGAACTGTAACTGACCCATCCGGCGCAGCAGTGGCCAATGCCAAAATCACTGCAACCAAGGCCGACACTGGGCTAGCCCGTTTGATTGAATCCGGTCAAGCCGGTAACTACACTCTTGTTCGCTTGGTTCCTGGACGCTACGATCTGACTGTTGAGGCTCCTGGATTCAAAACCGTGAAGCGTCCCGGCATTTTACTGGCAATCGGCGCAGTGGCCACTCTGGATATTGCTCTGGAAGTGGGTTCCACCCAAGAGACAGTGAATGTTACGGCCGAACTCCCGCTGGTGGAATCTACACGTTCGCAAACCTCCACAGCAGTGAACGAAAAATTCGTCCGCGACCTTCCCATCAACGGTCGCAATTTCCTTGATTTTACGATTCTCACTCCAGGCGTTGTTCGCGATCCACGTGGTGGCGATCTTTCCTTCGCCGGTCAACGCGGTACTTCTAACAGCCTCTTAGTCGACGGTGGAGATTCCAATAATCTGTTTTTCGGGCAGTCATCCGGACGCGCAGGAACTCGCAATCCCTATACTTTTTCCCAGGAAGCGGTGCAGGAATTTCAAGTGAACTCCGCTGGTTACAACGCTGAAACCGGACGTGCCGGCGGTGGCGTAATCAATGTGATTACCAAGTCTGGCACCAACGATTTCCACGGCACCGGCTTCTGGTTCTTCCGCGACAAGGCCCTGAACGCTAATACATTTTTCAACAACTCCGTTGGCCGCCGAAAGCAGCCCTACCACTTCAACCAGTTTGGCGGCAATTTCTCCGGACCCATTAAGAGAAATGTACTGTTCTTCTTTTACAACTTTGATGGGCAACGCAACACGCTCCCCAACGCAGTCTTCTTTCCGCCCAATGTCACCATTCCCTCAGATGCAGTTTCGCAGGCCGCTGCCGCTGGTCTGGCGAAGTTTCAAAATGCCTACACCACCGGCTTTGAAAACAATATCCACACTTTCAAAGTGGATTGGAATTTACCGAAGTCTCAGGTATTTAATGTCCGCTATAACTATCACCGCTTCAACGGAAAGAATTTCGAGAATGCCGGTAACCAGTCCGCTTCAGAACATACAGGCAATAGCCAGAACAATACCGACAACATTGCCATTCAGTACGCCAAGGTGATTGGGTCAAATATGGTTTTCGATTCGCGTTTTATCTTCCTTAAGGACAATGCCCCTGGCGAGGCTAATTCCGCTGCCCCGGAAGCAATCATCCGGCAGTCTGGCAATACGTTGCTCACCATTGGCCGCAATAACTTTTCACCCCGTTTTACTAACGTGAAGAAGACGAACCTTATCAACTCTGTCTCCTTAACTCGCGGCAAGCATACTTATAAAATGGGTGCCGATATGGAGTTTGATCGCATCGTCAATTTCTTCCCAGGTAACTTTTCAGGTGCCTTCACTTTCGACACCTTAATCGATTGGGCAAACAACCGTCCATCCGTATTCACTCAAGGCTTTGCCGGCGCTGGTACCAATGGTCCAACCACTTACCCGAATATTGGTGAATACGCTTTCTTCGCTCAGGATGCGTGGCGAGTTACCCCGCGACTTACTCTAAACTACGGCTTCCGCTACGATCTTTTCACTTACGCTCAGCCACTGGTGAAGAATCCCGATGCGCTTCTCGCCGCGGCGAATCTGGACACTTCGCGGATCAATCGCGATAAGAACAACTTTGCCCCTCGTTTTGGTTTCGCCTACAAATTAGATGAAACAGGCAAGACAGTTGTCCGCGGTGGATACGGTGTTTACTACGGAAGAACTGCTTCCATCCTCATCGGCACCGCTCATTCGCAAAACGGAATTCAGGTGCAGACTTATACTCTAAATGGTGCCAACGCAGCGCAGGCGGCCATTATCCCCAAGTATCCAGCAGCACTTTCCGCTCCTCCATCCATTGGCCGAACGCCAGATATTTACGTGGTTGCACCGAATTATGTGCAGCCGCAAACCCATCAATGGAACTTCAATCTGGAACGGCAGGTGACCAAAGATGTTGCACTCACCCTTGGCTACCTGGGTGTTCGTGGCGTTCACTTAACCAGAGCACGCGACATCAACCTGTTCCCTTCCGCCCTGGTTCAAGCAACCTTTTCCACGGGCGGAGCCACCTCGTTCTACGCTCACCCCGCCGGACGTCCCAATCCGAGTTTCGGCCGCATCACGCTGGACGATTCCGGTGGTGATTCCGTCTACCACGGTGCCTTCCTCCAAGCCACCAAGCGTTATTCGCGTAACTTCCAACTACAGGCAAGTTACACGTTTTCAAAGGTCATCGACAGTCTGCCTGACCAGACTTCCGTAGTCATTGGAAGCGATGATGCCAAGGTAGCGCAGGACACATTGAATCCCAACGCCGATCGCGGCCTCGGCGATGCACACATCCCGCACCGCTTCGTGCTCTCCACCGTTTGGGACATTAACTACGCTGACCGTCTATCCTCCAAACCTGCCAAATATATTCTGGGCGGCTACCAACTCTCGTTCATCAGCAGTGCCCAATCCGGACGCTGGTTCTCCGCCCGTACCAATGTCGATTTGAATAACGATGGCAATCGCGGAAGCGACCGGTCTCCTGGTTTTGGTCGCAATACCATTGAAGGCCCAGGATTCGCTGCGGTTGATCTTCGCCTTTCAAAGGACGTTCCCCTTTATACCGAACGCGCCAAGCTTCGCCTGATTTTTGAAGCCTTCAACGCCTTCAACAGGGCGAATTTCACAACCATCAATCAGACGGCGTTTAACTATACGGCAGCTACGCGGGTGTTTACTCCAGTGGCAACTTTCCGTGCACCGACCAACACAGCGGATCCGCGAATTCTGCAGGTCGCGCTCCGACTGACGTTTTAGCAAATAGGGCCATTCTGAGCCACGACCGCAAGGAAATGGTTCTTTGGCCCAATCTGCCAGTGTATTGTCTAACAACAGCTGGGCTTGTGCATCAAAGATCAATCGCAAGATAGTTCGGTTGTAGCGCGAACGCTTCCAGCCGCGACCTATACCTGAAGCAAATCAAGGCAATGATTGACACCGCTTTGCAATCCAAGCCGGTGTCACCTCGGATAAGATCCCAGGCACGCGCAGAATAAGCGAATATTTCCAATAGGCTAACCCTTTTTCTTCCCAGCTTTTTTCGGCTGGACCCAACTCTGCCAGGGTGCAACCATGGCTCGATTTGCCCAACTATCCCATTTGGCAGACATTGCCTTCACTCGGCCAGGCTGGGCGGAGGCGAGGTTGTTTAACTCTGTTCGGTCCGCGTCAATGTTGTAGAGCTCCCATTCGCCACCGTACATCTTCACAAGTTTCCATTGGCCCATGCGAATCGCCTGATTGCCTTCGTGCTCCCAATAAATTGCCTCGTGCGGCGTCCGCTTCCCTGTCAGGAACACCGGCACTAAGCTCTTGCCTTCAAAAGGCGTAATCTTCTCGCCTTTCCATTCCGCCGGGTACTTTGCCTTGCCCAAGTCGACGCACGTAGCCATGATGTCTATCAAGTGGCTCGGCTCGCTGGACATCGAGTTCCGGCGCTTGATCGAAGCCGGCCAGTGGGCAATCAGCGGGCTGGAGATGCCGCCTTCATGCACCCAATGTTTGTACATACGGAAGGGGGTGTTCGAGGCGTTCGCCCACGACGTCGCATAGCTTGTATACGTGTCCTCCGGCCCCGGTAGAATATCTGGCGTGTTGCCATAACGAATCGTACGACCGTCCCGTGTTGTCCTGGGTTTGCTCGAAGCATTTGGATTGGAGTTGTCCGCGACCTGGGCCATACCTTCGGCGCAGCCGCCGTTGTCAGCCAAGAAGAGAATCAGCGTATTCTCCATCATTTTCTTCTCTTCAAGTTTTTTCACCACTTGCCCGACGGCATGATCCAGCCGGTCGATCATTCCTGCATAAACGGCCATCCGCCGCGCTTCCCATTCTTTGTCGGGCGCGTCGGACCACGCAGTCACAGATTTATCGCGGGGCGTCAACTCCCAATTCGACTTCACTAAACCCAACTTCTTCTGCTTGGCGTGGCGATTCAAACGCAACTGGTCCCAGCCGCCTTTATAGGTGTCCTTGTACTTGGCGACGGTGTCCTCTGGACAGTGCAGCGGCCAATGGGGCGCTGTAAAGGCGAGGTAAAGAAAGAACGGGTCCGGCTTGGCCGAAAACTTTTCGATGTAGGCGGCTGCGTTCTTCCCCAGCGCGTCGGTGTAATAGAAGTCCTTCTCTTCCGGCTCGATGTAGGTGTTGTCGCGCGTCAGTGTGCCTGGGTTGTAGAAGCTGCCCGCCCCGTCGATGGTTCCAAAGAAGTGGTCAAATCCGCGCTGCAGAGGCCAGTTGTCTTTACCTCCCGGCTGGTTGGCAATCGACTTCGGCGTCACATGCCACTTGCCGCACATCGCTGTCTGATAACCGGAGCCTTTCATCACCTGCGCAATCGTCACGCAGCTCTTGTTCAGGTTGCCCCGATAGCCCGGCAGACCGTAGTCGTCCATCATGTGGCCAATTCCAGCCTGATGTGGATAGAGGCCCGACATCAGCGACGCCCGCGTCGGGCAGCAGCGCGCCGTATTGTAGAACTGGGTAAAGCGCAGGCCATTGGCGGCGAGTTGGTCGAGCGCCGGAGTTGCGATCTCCGAGCCATAGCACCCAAGATCAGACCAACCCATGTCGTCGGCCATCATCACTATGATGTTTGGACGGTCCGGAGCGGCTGCTGAGACCGCGGCCAGGGAGCCTGCGGCAAGACTTAAGAATTGGCGACGTTGCATGGGCGCGATTGTACCAGATAGAGAATACGAAAAGCCGGGCACAGGACTGGCGGTGCCGAGAACTTCACCGAAGGCGTGTGGCTCTCGGTTGATCGGCTTTCCGACACTTGCTTTCGGTATCATCGACGGAAATAGATAACTTCCGGATGCTCCGTAATCCATTCCCTAAGCAGTTCTTAATCGGCTAAACTAAACTGAATCCTGCATATGGCACTATCTCCAGGCGAAAAACTCGGCCCGTATGAGTGCATCGCGGCCATCGGCGCGGGAGGCATGGGCGAAGTCTACAAGGCTCGCGACACTCGGCTCGATCGCACTGTCGCCATCAAAGTACTCCCTGAACACATCGCCAAACGCGAGGACCTGCGCGCGCGCTTCGAACGCGAAGCCCGCGCGGTGGCATCGCTCAATCATCCGAACATCTGCACGCTGTTCGACATCGGCAGCCACGAAGGCCACGGCTACATGGTGATGGAATTCATGGAAGGCGAAACACTAGCTGCACGCATCCAGAAAGGTGCACTCCCTCTCCCCGAAGCTCTGAAATTCGCCCAGCAAATCGCCGATGCCCTAGACCGCGCCCACCGCGCCGGAGTAACGCATCGCGATGTGAAGCCGGCCAATGTTATGCTGACGCGCGATGGCGTAAAAGTGCTGGATTTCGGCCTGGCTAAATCCACCGCCAAGATCGGCCCGGAAGATGCAACGCTCGTCGCCAACTTAACCACCGAAGGCACCATTCTAGGCACGCCACAATACATGGCCCCAGAGCAATTCGAAGGTAAAGAGGCCGACGCCCGCGCCGACATCTGGGCCTTCGGCGCCGTGCTCTACGAAATGGTCACTGGCCAAAAGGCATTCCAAGGCAAAAGCTATTCTAGCTTACTCCGTGCGATTCTGGCTGCCGAACCACCGCCGATGTCCGTGGACCCATTCACCCCCGCATGGCTAGAACGCCTCGTCCGCCGCTGCCTGGCAAAAGACCCCGAGCGCCGCTACCAATCGATGCGCGACGTCGTGCTTGAATTGGAAATGCCCCCGCAGGAAACGGTAGCACCAGCATCGAAAGCGACTCGTTGGCCGTGGGCGCTCGCCGCAATGATGACATTAACCGCAATCATAGGCTGGGGCGCATGGCTGCGCAAGGCAAGCGAGCCATCGATGCCCGTGAAGTTTGACGTGAATCCCCCTCCGGGCAGCCACTTCGCCGCGACAAACAGCATAGGCGGTTCCGCAATCTCCCCAGACGGTCGCACGCTCGCCTTCGTCGCCACAAACGCCAAGGGAGTAACTCTACTGCATATCCGTCCACTGGAATCGTTGGAAGCCCAAGCGATGCCCGGGACAGAAGAAGCAAACCGCCCGTTCTGGTCACCCGACAGCAAGTCGATAGGGTTTGAAACACAAGGGAAACTGAAGCGGATCGACTTGAGTGGCGGCAGCTCTATAACGCTATGCGACGCGCCTGCCGCACGAGGTGGAACGTGGAGTGATGACGGCCAGATTCTGTTCGCAGATCGAAATGCAGGCTTGAAACGGATAGCCGCCTCAGGCGGAACCCCAGTGGTAGTGACGACGGTGAACAAACAAGCCGGGGAAACAACTCACTACTATCCACAGTATCTACCCGGGGGCAAGCAATACCTGTACTTGGTCCGGTATGCCGGAGAAGAGAAGAATACGATTTATGTAGGATCGATGGACGGCAAGGCAGCAGTGAAGCTGGTAGAAAGCGGATATCGTGCGGCGTACGATGCGAGCACGAAGCGGCTGTTGTACATGGTGGGAGCGGGAGTGCTGATGGCGCGGAAGCTGGAGTTGGATCCGCCACGTCTGAGTGGGGAAGCGGTGACAGTGGCTGAGGGAGTACGCGTTTTCAGCAATAATCGGTATGCACAGTTTTCGGTAGCTGGGAACGGGACGTTGCATTACGCACGAGGAAGTGGAAAGGTGCAGTTCGTGTGGCGCGATCGAAGTGGAAAGCAAATAGAAGCATTAGGCCAGCCGTTGGAGGCGGATTTCCTGTACAGTCTGTCGCCGGACGGAAGCCGAGTGGCTTATGCTGTTTCCTCGAATGCAGGGCAGTACGAAATATGGGTGATGGAGTTGGCGCGAGGGTTAAGCACGCGTATCACGTTCAACGGAGGAAGGTTCCCGCAATGGTCACCGGACGGGAAGCAGTTGTACTACGTGAACGCGAAAGGAATCCATCGAAAGGCAGCGGATGGGAGTGGGGGAGAAGAGTTTCTGTTGAAGGCGGGCGGGACTGAAATTCCAAGCAGCGTGTCACCCGATGGGAAGGTACTGCTCTATGGGTTTTTTGACATCAAGAAGCTTTGGTTGATTGGGGAGAGGAAGGAGGAAGCGTATCTGGAAACAAAGTACAGCGAAGGTTTTGCAGTATTCTCGCCAGACGGCCGGTGGGTGGCATACCGATCAGATCAGTCAGGACGGGCAGAGATCTACGTGGAAGGGTACCCGGAGCGACGGGGGAAGTGGTTGGTATCGTCGGAAGGCGGATTGTATTCACAATGGCGGGGGGACGGGAAGGAGTTGTACTGGATCAAGCCGGATGGCACGATAATGGCAGCAAGCATGGTGCTACAGGCAGGGGGAGTGCAGGTGGGGCGTGTCGACGCGCTGTTCAGGCCAACGGGCGAAAGCAGCTACTTCCGCAGTGCAAAGGACGGGAAGCGGCTTTTGATTTCGGAGCCTGAAGGCAGCCAACAGGAGTTCCCCATGGTGGTCATCGAGAACTATGCCGCGCGGTTGGGGAAATAACCTATGCCACTCTCCACCAGCGACAAACTCGGCCCAAACGAAATCCTGGTTCCCATAGGCGCCATCAACGAAATAGAGGCAAATCTTCGATCGCGGCCGGAATTCCGGATAACCATTTGATTAGAAAAGTGTTGAGCGAATAGTGAACGAATGGTCGGCCACTCGTACAAAGGTCGAGCTGAGCGGACCGGGAGGCGCGCATTCTCCGAGTCGCGCCTCAACTACACGCCGATGTCGTCAGAGCATGGCTGCGTCGCCTGTCGCATGATCAGCCGATAGTCTTTTCCCGACCGTGGACTATTGGATTGACTTCGCGCGGCACGTCCTGGTAGAACGCGGAGCAATGTGCCCAGGGGAGCGCCGTGGCGGACTCTCTGGCGCAAGCGGCAGCTCGTTTGCGAAAGGTGAAGCGCAACAGGGAGCGCGGCGCGGTCAGCGCAACCGCACCCAAACTGGTATGATTGTGACGTTTCGCTGCACGCCGGGAGGCTCTGAGTGTTTACAACCACGTGGAAGACCGAGTATAAGGGACATGTCATCGAGTTGAAGAATCGGCCAAATCTGGAGCGGCTGATTATCGATGGAAAGGAAGTCGCCAGGGAGCCAGGCGCCACTTGGGAACCGCGCAGCTTTCAGGCGACCATTCCCGACGGGAACCGGTCTATGAAGGTGGACGCCAACACTCGTTTTTCAAAAAGTCCGCGGGGACTCCGATTCACCGTATCGGTGGATGGCAAGGAGATTTATAGCGAGGTGAAATGGCCGCCCCGGTGGTCTCTCGCGGTCGCGGCTCTGGGCGTGATTCTGGCGAGCGTGGTCGTTCGGCTGGCCGGTTATTGAATCTATCCCACTCCTTGGCCGCCGGACGTCTTATCGCGAACAAAGGGTCTGGAGTTGTTCGCTCCGCGCTGCCAGGTTCGAGCGAAAGCGTGGTCCCCAAAATGCACGGAGCGCCAAAGTCCTGGCGCACGCCGAAACTCTAGTTGCATGTTACGCCAGTAGTGCAGACGGGCGCCTGTTCCGGGGCGCTCAGTCCGCCGACAGGTGTTTGTTTGGCGGAACCCAGAACAGATATACTCAATTCATATGAATCTGCTATTGGCCCTCTTCATCGGAAGCGGCACGGCGGCTTTCGCCGGCTTTACCTTAACCCCTTTCCCTTGCTTCCCTTGCGTTACCTTTGATAATCTTCAGGTTGGGGAGCAGGTTCTGAGTTTCTACGATGGGGGCTTCGGAGGAAACGGTTCCGGTCCCGGCCCAAGCTACGGCGTTTCATTCACTGATGGTTTGGCCGCAGATTCTGCGCAGTTTGCATTCGGACAGTCCGCTCGCCTTACGGCGCCAATGGTGACGATGAACCTGGACAATCCGTGGGACAAGGTGATCTCTTTCTACTTTCGGGGTTCGGGTGCTGTCCGGTTCTACTCCGGACCGGATGCTAGCGGCAGTCTGCAGGGATTCTATCAGCTGTCTGGCGTCGATGCTTTTGGTGTAACTCCTGGAACGTTCCGGTCAGTGGTCTTCTCCGGTGCGGGTTTGCAATTGGACAGCATCACCTTTGGCGTACTACTCATACCAGCCCTCCGGCCTGACGCTTCTGTCGTCGGGGATCGTGTCGCTTGCAGGAATGCGCCGCTGGTGTAATCGCCGTCAGTGATGAGATCCCTCAGTGATTGGGTGACGAGCATTTCGTCGGCGTGTCGTCGGCCATCCGGAAGCATTGCAGTCCCGGCCACGGCGCGACCGGTGACCTGCGTGTGGTCGCCAAGTGTCCCATAGAACTGGTCGAGATCGCCTATGAGTTGTCATCTGGGTCGCGTGCTTTTGCTGTTTGACGATCGCCGGCACAATCCAGAATTCAAAATCTGGATCAGATTCAAGTGTCTTTCCATCTAAGCGAACCTCGTGCCAAGCGGAGCGCTAATTTTGTAATCGAACTGTTTGACCTAATCCGATAAATCTACTCTCGCTTCCAATCGCAGCAACATGCCCGCAGGTCCTGGCACGGTCCAGACTCAACGGGCAAACGGTCGATCGTCACGACCCGCCCTTGGCGTATCCTGCGGTATGCTGCCGACCTGCCAGTTTTGCGCGATGCGCACGTCGTCCTGGGCTCGCGCTGTCAGCCCCTGCATATCCACAAAACCAACGCGGTTGTATAGATGCGGACTTGTGTACTGGCTGGTATAAACGGCAGCGTATTTCCTCCATGTGCCCACCGCTTCCGTCAGCAAACTGACTGCAGCCTGCTTGTCTTCGGCACCTGACGTCCGGTCGTATATGGCCAACACCATTGCGGCGCGGATCTTCAATGAGTAGTAATGTGCCAGCAACGACATGGCTTCGATGTCGCCCAGCGTAAGCTTCAGTTCGTCACTGGAAGATTGCCCGGCACGCAGAGCCGGAAGAGCCGCCAGCGCCTGTGCCGAGTACTTTTCCAGTGCGTCGGCGATTTCAACGGGCGTGGTTTGCGACATCGCCTGGTTCGCTAATTTCGCTTTGCGCCACGGTAGGATCGGCATCACATTACTGCCCGGCATGCTGGACCCTTCGATGAAGTCGCGCACCGTGTAATAGCCCTTGTATCGTGGATGGCTGAGACAGGCTTCGGGAAACCAACGCAAATCAATATCGCCCCAGAAAAATCGCGTGATCAGCGGGAACACCTGCGAGGCATCGGCCCAGACTTGCGATAGCTTGGCCGCGTTCGCCGTTGGAAACCGCGCGCCGAGAATTGCTTGAAAATAATCGTCCGTCAGTGTGGGTTCATAACTCAACCGCCCCCACAACAAAAAGGAATACCATTGTTTTGAGATTACAAGCTGCTTCGGTGTGGAAGGGTTTTTCGCCATAAAATCCCGCCCCCAAGTGAAGCCATCCGGCCCCATGTAGAAACCGGCAATCTTATCGGCAGAGGGAATATTGCGGATGTATTCCCGTGCGTATTGAGGATTGCCCCAACGGAAACTGTAAATATCGTCATTGCGCACAGTAAGCCAGGTTTTGTGCCCCGGTTCCAGGGCCCCCAACACTTCCTTGATGTACGGCGGATTAGGGATGGAATACATGTGAGCAATAGAATACTTGAAGCTCAGATCAAAGGTCCCTGGGTAGTCCTTGAACTCGCGGAAAATCTCCCCTTGCGCTGTCTGATGGTAGCGGTGAATGAAGTCCACTTTTCGGTCCGGTTGGATCTTCAGCGCGTCGCGTACTCCTTCGCCGTAGGTCTTCCACAGCCACTTTTCTTTGGAGAATTCGTCGTTTCGCGCCTTCATTTCTTCACCGGCGGTGACACCAATTCCAGTTAGCAACGGATAGGTCAGCACCAGTTCCCGCACGCTGGCGCGGAAGTACTCTATGGTCTTCAAATTGTCCTGTGCGGGGGTGATGCCGTATTTGCCATTCGTGCCGAAAGTGAAGATGTTCCAGGTGATGATGTAAGTGGAAATGCCTCGATCTTTCGCGTACTGCATGACGTCACGCCAGAAACGGATTTTCTCGTCCATGGTCATCGACTTCACGGTTTCCATATCCGTCAACAATTCCGGACGCACCATATCCGTTCCGTTGTGTGAATAGGTTTCGTCCATCTTCACGCGTGTCCGCTTTACGTCTTGCAATGCCACATCGGGAAACTCAGGAACTTTTACCATGGACGGAAACGGATGCAGGTTCCACAGCGATAGTGTGTTGTAGCGATGACGCGCCATTTCGTCAATGAATTCGCGCCAAAAATCGAATGACCACATTTCGGGTATGTTCGCCTGGGCTGCATCGGCATTATCGGAATAGCTTGGAGTTCGGACGTCCAGCGGAATATTGAATTTGATACCGCGCTTGGCGATGTGCGGTGTGTGTGTAGAGCTAACCACCTTTTCCAAACGCTGCAAACGCACAGCCTCGGCAATGTCCAATCCGCCATACATTGCGCCATTAGCATCTGCGGCAATAACCGAAATCACGTCGCGGCCAGCTTGCTGCGTCCGGCGAATCGTATAGGATTGTGGCGCGCCACTTCCGGCCGCTAACCGGATCTCCACACACGGAGTGCACTTTGCGTTTTGCGACGAAGAAAATTGTGGGATCGACACTCCAGAGGAGGCGACAATTTCGTTCGCTGCAAACGCCAACTGTGGAATCGCAGGATCAAGAACCAGCGCTGTTATCTTCTGGTCGGCCTGTAGGGCACATGCGAAGGCGAAAGTGGTAGTAAGTCGTTTTATCATTCTTTTCGTTGATATGATATTAATACCACGTCATAAGGGAGTCCATGTATGTTAACCATCACTCGTGTTTTGATTTCACTGGCCGCAGCCTCACCGCTAATGGCGCAAGTATCTTCGGGGACCATTTCAGGCATCACTGTTGATCCTGCCGGTGCAGTTGTGGTTGGAGCCAAGATCATTCTTCGCCATACAGCTACAGGCGAAGTAAGAGATTTGAGCAGCAGTGAACGAGGTGATTTCAGCGCCGCCTTCCTGCGCGTCGGTGACTACTCGTTGACGGTGGCTGCAGCGGGATTCAAAACGAAGACCATTTCCCCGCTGACTGTTCGAGTGGATCAAACTGTGAATTTATCTCTTAGTCTGGAGATTGGCGCGATGACGGAAACGATTCAAGTAGACGCATCCACACCATTGCTTGATAGCGTCACATCGTCAGTGGGCCAGGTGATTGAGAATAAGAAAATTGTAGAGCTCCCATTGAACGGTCGAAACGCTTTTGCATTGGGATTACTGGCCGGCAATACGATTCCGATGAGCGGCATGGGCACCAACCTGCCATTTGTAGCTGGTGGTGGCCGCTTTTCGACAAACGATGTAATGCTGGACGGTATTGACAACAACACTTCAGTGAACTCGAACGCCATTGGGCGCAACGGCATTAACTACACTCCCAGTGTGGATGCAGTGCAAGAGTTCAAAGTGAAGACGAACAATTACAGCGCCGAGTTTGGCCGGTCCGCCGGTGCCATTATTTCCGCCACTGTGAAGAGCGGCGGTAATGATTTTCATGGCAGTGCATGGGATTTTCTGCGCAACGAAAAGCTGGATGCCAATAATTTCTTCTCCAACGCCGGTAGGGTTCCACGTCAACCGTTCAAGCAGAATCAGTATGGGTTTTTGTTTAGCGGCCCCGTGATTATTCCCAAAATCTACAATGGAAAAAATCAGACATTCTTCTTTTTTGATTACGAAGCGTTGCGCCGCAGAACCACAGCCAGTTCCAATGTTCTGGACATTCCACCGGATGATTACCGCGTCGGGAATTTTTCCCGCTACCGGCCTGTAATATACGATCCCCGGGCGCGGCGCATCGGCCCCACAGGGCAAGTGATTTCCACTCCGCTTCCGAATAATACAATCCCTTCATCGCTGATTAACCCCGGCACTGCCGCCGTTCTTGCCGAACTGCCAAAGCCCAATTTTGGAGCCGCTGGGGCTGACTCCCGTAACTTCTTACGGATTGCGTCCAACCCTTTTTCCAACAATCAGTACGACATTAAAATCGATCAACGCTTCGGTAACAAAGACACAATTTTTGGCCGGTTTTCGCGAAGCAAGGCAGACGATCCGAACCCCGGTAACTTCGACGGATTTCTTGGTGGAGGCGGCTCAAACATTCGCAATGCCATTAACTCGGTGTTCAACCACACTCACGTTTTCACCCCCAACGTGGTGAACGAGGCGCGGGCTGGCTACACGCGGCAGAACGGCAGCTTTGCTGGCTTCGGTCCTTTGGGTGCAGAATTCGCAAAGAAGAACAACATTGCGCTGTTCCCCTTCCCCGTGCAAAGCTTCCCGGGGTTGGCATTCAATTTTTCAGGCCTGATAAACACCCAAAGTCAATTTAGCAGCCTGGGCGGCGGCGATCCGAACGTTAACATTGAGAACACCTATCAACTTTCCGACAACCTTTCCATCATGCGCGGCAGGCACACATTTAAAGTGGGCATTGACGCACGACGTTACTTGTACGATGTAATCCGCGGCGGCGGCCAATACATTTTTGGATCCATCTACAGTTCGTCCAGCGATGCCCCTGGATCAGGTGCGCCGCTGGCCGATTTCCTGTTTGGCTTTCCATCCAGTTCGCAGGGAACACAATTACTGGATTGGTCTCGCCAACGGGATGTGTACGTTGGCAGCTACTTCCAGGACGATTGGAAATTGTCGCAATCATTGACCTTGAACTTCGGAATGCGATACGAATTGTACACCCAACCAATTGACGCGCGCGACCGCGGCGGGCTGTTCAACATTCGCACTGGGCAGATGGCATTGCCTGGCAAGAATGGTTTCACGCGTGCCATCGTCAATGGCGATCACAACAATTTCGCGCCTCGCTTCGGCTTGGCCTACACCGTTACTCCGAAGTTCACCATTCGTACTGGCGCAGGAATATTCTTTTCAAGGCGCGAAATGAACCAGGAAGTGACGCAGTTCGGTGGAAATGTCCCCAATACGCCAAACCTGGTTTTCCCGCCTGTAAGCGCCAGCGGAACCATAACGCCGCCCGTGAATATCACCACCCCTCTGGTGGCGCTGCCTAGCGATCCCACTTTTGGCAGTTTCACTGCCGCACGGCCCCTGGCAACGCTGATCCGCACAGCTGATTTCGAGAACAGCGCGAACCCTTATTCCTTCCAATGGAACCTGAGCCTGCAGTATGAGTTGAAGCGGAACACCGTGTTGGAGTTGGCTTATACTGGGCTGAAGGGTGATCGTTTGGTGAGCCGCGCGAACCTGAACCAAATCCCTTTTGACGCAGCAGTGAGGGGATTGAATCAGCAATTTAATCGTAAATTCCCGAACGTCAACAACGCTGTGGGGCTGGACTCGGCAATGGGCAGATCCATCTACAATTCCCTTCTCGTGCGCATTGAAAAGAGATTGAGTAACGGGTTGAACCTGCTTGCAAACTACACGTGGTCGAAGAATCTGGAGATCAACGGGACCGGCGGATCCAGTTCGTTTGCGCAAAACGGCGGCACTACCTTTCCTGTGGACTCCTGGAACTTGAAGAACGAAAAAGGTGTGGGCACCTTGGACGTGCCGCATGTGTTTGTCAGCAGCTTTGGATATGAATTGCCTTTCGGGCAAGGCAAGCGGATGCTGAGCGGCAAGGGTCCTTTAAACTATATTTTTGGCGGCTGGCAGATCAATGGAATTTTCACACGCCGCAGCGGATTCGTTACCGACATTCGAACGTCGCGCATTCCCGCGGCGAATCAGCTGTTTGCCACAATCAACGTGCCAGACACGGTTTTGGGCCAGTCGATTTTCGCCGCCAACGCCGGAGTGGATCAATGGTTCAATCCTGCGGCATTCTCCTTGCCAGGAACGGTGACCAGTTCCACGGGCGTTCCCATCACAAAGTTTGGCACCGCCCAGCGCAGAATCGGGCGCGGACCAAGAGCCACCAATTTGGACTTTTCTCTTTTCAAGAATTTTCACATTGTGGAAAGGGTGAACGTGCAATTACGGGCGGAGGCTTTCAATCTGTCGAATACGCCAACATTTTTCCTGCCAGGTGCCAACAGCACAGCATTGACGATTGGTAATGCCAACTTTGGTAAACTCACCAGTTCGTCGGCCACAGGAAGACAGGTTCAGTTTGGGCTGAAGCTGGTTTTCTAGTTTTTACTGGTATTAGGAGGTGGGGCAGAAGGAAGCGACTGCCCCCGTCGATTCCATTCTGGCCAAGCTTGCCAAATGCAAACGAACCCTCGAACAGATTCAAACAGGCTGTGCCGTAACATTCCAAAGACACGGGAAAGAAAGTCCAGCTAATTCTTGGGCACACTAGGACCATTCGGCGATACAGCTAGTCCCAGCGGCCCATAGACCTGGGTGATTCCCTGTGCTTGAATCAAGGTAACCATGGATTCCACCACGGAAGTCCGCAGCCCTATCACCGGCGGTATCATCGGTCGTGTAAATCCAATCGAAGAGACGGCGGCTGCCCAAGCCATCGATCAGGCTCATCAGGCACATCTCGAATGGCGCAAAGTTCCCGCTCCACGCCGCGGCGAACTCATCCGTTTATTCGCAGAAGAATTGCGCAATGAGCAAGCCTCCCTGGGCCGCTTGGTTACTCTGGAAGCCGGGAAAATCGTGTCTGAAGGCAACGGGGAAGTGCAGGAAATGATCGACATCTGCACATTCGCTTGCGGCCTCTCCCGGCAGCTTTACGGTCTCACCATCGCCTCCGAACGCCCCAGCCATCGCATGATGGAAACCTGGCATCCGCTTGGCGTTGTCGGAGTAATTTCCGCCTTCAATTTTCCCGTTGCCGTGTGGGCCTGGAACGCAGCCCTAGCGCTGGTTTGCGGCAACTCCGTGGTCTGGAAGCCATCTCCCAAAACGCCGCTCACCGCAATGGCCACCCAAGCTCTGTTCGAACGCGCAGTGGCACGTTTTGGTGGCGCTCCTGCCGGGCTTTCAACACTTCTAATCGGCGGCACCAGCGTCGGCCAAGTCCTGGTTAACCACCCGCGTGTGCCGTTGATTTCGGCCACCGGTTCCACCGCCATGGGCCGTGCCGTTGCTCCAGCAATCGCGGCCCGCTTCGGTCGCGCGCTGCTCGAACTCGGCGGGAACAACGCTGGCATCATCTGCCCATCAGCCGACCTCGACCTTGCTATACGTGGCATCGCCTTTGGAGCCATGGGTACCGCCGGTCAACGTTGCACCACCCTGCGGCGTTTGATTGTTCACGAAAGTATCTACGACAAACTCCTGGCCCGCTTGAAGACTGTGTACCAGTCCGTAGTCGTCGGCGATCCAAGGG
>JAYUSZ010000335.1:0-8497 GCA_043755435.1 Bryobacterales bacterium
TAGGACCCACTCGCTGTTTGGAGTGAATTGCCTGAGTAGATAGCCTTCAATCTATAAACGGTAGTTGGCGCACTGTCGAGAGATCAATTCACAAACCCCGCAGGTACTTTCACCTGTGTTGCAGGCCCTGGACTGAAGTGTGCGCGGCTCCGCGGCTATTGTCCGATTTTAGATTCCGGAAACTGCATTGACGCCAGTGTTGATAGAATGATCGCTAGAAAAATGCCCACCCCGACAAAACTTACACGCCGCCAGATGTTTGGAGTTCTGGCATCCAGCGCCCTTGCGAATGCCGCCACACCGGAGCGGCCAAACATTCTCTATATCTACACGGACGACCACTCCTACCGGACGCTGAGCTGTTACAAAGAGGCGTATCCATGGGTGAAGACGCCGAACATCGACCGGCTTGCGAAACAGGGGGTGAGGTTTCTGGCGGCCTACAACGGCTCCTGGTGTATGCCGTCCAGGTCGACGATGTTGACGGGACGCCATACAACAGGGATCGAGTCGATGCGCATGGACGGGCCGTATCCGCGATGCGTATACGATCCAGCAAAGTGTGAGTTCTGGCCGAAGATTTTCCGGCAAAAGGGTTATTTCACAGGGCAGATTGGCAAGTGGCATACGGGCACAGATACGGGCTTCGGCCGCGATTGGGATTACCAAATTGTGTGGAACCGGCCACAATTCACGGAGACGAGCCAGAACTATTACTACAACCAACCGGTTACTTACCAGGGCGGCAAGACGGAGATATTGAAGGAATATTCGACGGACAAATATACGGATTGGGCGATTGAGTTTCTGAAGGGCGAGGGTAGAGACAAGTCGAAGCCATGGTATTTGTGGCTGTGCTATGGCGCAGTGCATAGCCCATATCAACCAGCTAAGCGGCATTTGGAAGAGCTTCCAGGTATCGACATTGATACGCCGAAGGATATCTACCCGCCGCGGGCGACAAAGCCAGACTGGGCTCAGAAGATCAACCAGTGGAAGAAGGGGCCGGACGGCACTCCGGTGTCAGGAGACAAATCGCTGATCCAATGGGTGCGGCAATATCACCAGGGCGTGATTGCGATTGATGAAGGCGTGGGGCGCGTGATGAAGACACTGGAGGAAACCGGCCAAGTGAAGAACACGTTTGTGATCTTCACGTCCGATCAGGGGCTGGCGTTCGGGCAGCACGGGTTTCGCGGAGTGAAGGTGGCGCCCTATGATGCCAACATCCGATCACCGCTGATCATTTCAATGCCCGGCAAGATTCCGCAGGGGACAGTGTGCGATGTGCCGGTGAGCGGTGTGGATATTCCGGCGACGATTTTTAAGGTTGCAGGGATCAGCCCGCCATGGGAGATCCATGGACAGGACCTGATGCCGCTGTTAAAGAACCCGAAGGCAAATTGGCCGCACACGATGATGATGCTGGCTACGGGACAAAAGTTTGGCTCCGATATCCTGCCCGATTTAGACGGTAAGAAGGCGATGCACAATAATGTGCCTTACTATGTCCTGATCCGTGAGAAGAACCTGAAGTACATCCGGCCGCTGATTACCGATCTGGAAGAACTGTACGACTTGGACAAGGATCCGGATGAGTTGAATAATCTGGCAGTGAGTCCCGCGCACCAGACAACGTTGAAGCGGCTGCGAGCGAAAGCGATTGCCGAATTAAGGCGCACAAAGGCCAATATTACCGATCATCTGCCGCCGATTCGGGAAGCCGTGAAGGCTTAGAAAATATGGGGTCTTGCCATAGTTGCCTGGGTATCGGCTTAGCACGAGAATTTAGCGGCGATCTGAACCAAGCGTGAATTGGGGCTGAACACTTGGTGGGATTGAACATGTCGGACGGAGTTGCAGGGAATAGCGTTCGCGGATGGCGATGTTCTTGGCCAATGTCATATCCAAATTGTTGATACCCGAACGAGCGCCGGTGTGCGCCTGGATGTATTTGCGCGTTGGGATTCTGTGGGCCGCGTGAAGCGCTATACCCTCGGAGACTGCATTGTTATTCGTCTACATTGATGATGATCGGTAGTCCCGTTCATCACAACAATTACGGATAGGAGGATAAATGAGTAAACTGTCACTTCGCCAAGTTGGGCTGATACTCTGCTTTGCCTTGCCTGCGTGCGCAGCCGATGCAGCGATTGAAATCGGCTCGCGCAAGCAGTTGTTCATCGACCACAGGTTCATCGAGTCCGCCGAAGGCATCACGCTTAATGCGCAGCAGCCGATGCAGCCGCGCGACAAGCTGTTGGCGATGGACGCGGCGTGGGAGCGCGACGCGCATCTGGGCAGCTACTCCACCGTGGTGCAGGAAGGCGGCAAGATCCGTCTGTGGTATGACGTCATGGCGGGCAATCCCGAGCCGGGCAAGAACCCGCCCTTCAGGGGCATGGCGTATGCCGAATCCACCGACGGCATTCACTTTCAGAAGAAGCCGCTCGGACTGGTTGAGCGCAACGGGACAAAGGAAAACAATCTGGTGCTGCCCCCGCGGCCGGATTGGCTGTCGCTCGGCGGTGGCACGGTTTGGCGCGAAGACAATCCGAACGCCGCGCAGGACGCGCGCTACAAAAGTTGGAGCAAAATGTACCACAAAACGGGCAGCCCCATTCGGGGGCCGCATCGCGTGTGGAAGTCGCCCAACGGGTTGCATTGGACACACGAGGAGCGCGCGGTAACGGGACTACGCGCGGCGGATACGCAGCCGTAGTGGTTCTGGGATCCGCGTATAAGTCGTTATGTGGGGTACTCGCGGGAGTGGGTGCGCGGGAAGGCGGGCTTTGGGGCGCGGATGGCAAGCTACAACGAGTCTGATGACATGCTGAACTGGACCGCTATGCACTTCTCCCTGGAGCCCCATGAGCGTGACTCCACTGCAGCCCCAGCAATGGTGCTGGATCCCACAAAGTTGACGGTACGCGGAGAGGACGTGATGCCGTTGCGAGAGTCGCGAACCGCGGCAGTGGCGGGCGAGGATCAGGTGCTAACCCCGACAGCGCCGCTCGACTTTTATGGACCTGGAGTGTTTCCCTATGAGGGCGTCTACCTTGCCTTGATCCCTGTGTTTCACCACTGGCGCGGATCGGGAGCGAACACCTTTCCCAGCACTGGCGACATCCAACTCGCGGTTAGCCGCGACGCGCGGCACTTCACCCGGCCGGGTCCGCGGCGGGCTTTTTTGACGACGGGAATGGATGGCACCTGGGATTCCAAGTGGATCTACCCGGCACTGCGGCCAGTGCGCATGGGCGATGAGTTGTGGATCTACTACACGGGCACCAATCACGATCATGCGGGACGCCTGGACGCGAAAGCGGCACGGGAGGAGGCGTCGCTTTCGCGCGCAGTGCTGAGGCTGGACGGGTTCGTCGCGGCGGAAGCAGACTACGAGGGCGGCTTGCTGATGACACCACCATTTCTCTTCACCGGCTCTCGGTTGGAGTTGAACCTGAACACGGGGGCGGGCGGGGTGGCCAAGGTGGAGATTCTTCGAGAGTCGGGCGAGCCCATTCGCGGCTTTACCATGGCTGAAGCGGACGAATTGAACGGCAACAGCGTGCGAATGCAAGCCTCATGGAATGGTAGCAAATCCAATGTTTCGTCCCTGGCTGGACAGGCTGTGAGACTGCGCATAAAGATGCGCGCCGCCAAGCTGTTCGCGTTTCAGTTTCAATAATCAGAGCGAGTAGTTTACGCGTTGCCGTTTGGTCAAGGACGCCTCGCCAGTGAAGAATGGTTATCCGGATCCGTTCCCTCTCCAAAATCGAGCACTTTCTGCTATGCTGTTGCGAAGGTAAAAATTGAAATGACTAAACTACTCCTGCTAACGATCCCATTCGCAACGTTGCTCTCGGCTCAGACGCCGGCAGCGGCTCCTGACTATTCCTCAGCCTCCGCCTATGCTCGGACGTTCCAGGCGACGCTGCACCGCAACATTGAAAAGTCGGCAGAAAAGATGCCTGAGGAATCGTACGGTTTCAAACCCAGCCACGATGTCCGCAGCTACGGGCAATTGATTGGGCACATCGCAAACGCCGAATACAACTACTGCGCCATCGTCGCGGGCGAGCCCAATCCTAACAAGACCAACATTGAGAAAGAAAAGACGACCAAGGCCGACATCATTGCAGCACTGAAGGCCGCTTTCGCTTATTGCGAAAAGTCTTACGCTGGTGTCAACGACGGTAAGATAGCGAATAAAGTAAAGGTCGGCCAGACGGAACGAAACCTGCTCGGCCTGATGTGGTACAACAACAGCCACAGCAATGAGCATTACGGCAACCTGGTGACCTATCTTCGCATTCGCGGATTGGTTCCACCTTCCAGCGAACGCTAGAGCACATTTCAGAAAAGGCCCGGTAAAGTAAGTGAACGGTTTGTGCTGCATTGACTGCTCACACAAATCGACAGCTTACAATGCAGAAACGGACTGTATCCAGATGTGCAGATGGTGCATGGCTTGGAACCGCGTCGCTTTGCTTGGAAGTGAGGGCCCCTCAATCATTTCGTTGATAGAAGTTCGATTCCAAATGGGGGAGCCAAATTTCAGTCAGCACACTGATCTCTTATGGGCTCCAGGTAGTCTATCTCCCCACGTTGAAATTGGCACGGATCCGACGACTTCTTGTACTCGCGCGAATTAGTATGATAGCCTGGCCTCATCCAATGGACCGGGCTGTCGAACCGATCGAATTCGAATTCCAACTCACGAGAGAAGACTACTTTCGAGCTCTGTTGCGGCTGAATCTGAGAAGGTTTTGGTTTTTGCTTCTAGTGCCGCTTTGTGGATTTACTGACATTTTTTTCAAGGCCACAGATCCGAATAGGAGCCTTCAACTTGTAGACCTCGGCGCTGTCATAAGTATGTGTTTGTTCTACGGATTCATTCTATTCGGAGCACCATACCTATCCGCTCGATCGATGATGAAGAGCCAGAACTTCATGGCGCCGATAAAATACCGGTTCGCTGAAGGTGGCATCGAAATAATCGCCTCGTGCAGCACCGCGCATCACGACTGGTCGATAGTTGACAAAGTTCAAGAAACGGAGCGATACATCATGCTTTTTGCACCGAAGAACTGTCTTCAACTCATTCCCAAAGCTGTGATTGGTGATCGAATGGACGATCTAAAACAGAAGCATTTCCGTCCTAACCAAGCTTTCAACCAAACATCCAGTGGCAATCTGGACTCGCCACGAACAGGGATTCACGCATATCTGGAAACCGGAAGGCTTTCACCTGGAAGTGTGCGCCGCCTCAATCATCGATTCGGCCATATGGACAATGTCTTCAAGTGTTATCGCAACGCTTGAGGAAGTGTATTAGAGGTGCTGCCCGTGTAGGTAGAGTTGCCGAGGTAGACAGCCGTCAAATGGTGGACGCCAGCCGGTAAGCCTTGTACTGACATAGTGGCGATTCCATTGTTGAATGTTGCTGTACCAAGTAAGTTAGCGCTGTCAAAAAACTGAACGGTGCCAGAAGCCGCAGTTGGTTGTACCTCGGCCCGCAACACTAATATTTCGGAGGTGTTCGCAGGATTCGGGCTGGTTCTGAGTACCAAAGAAGTGGAAGCCTTAACTTGCTGGTAAATGATCAGCGATCCGCTGGCATTCAATAGAGCATCACCGCTGTAAATGGCTTGCATGGCGTGCGTGCCAGCCGCAAGAGCTGTGGTTATCAGCGACCCAGTTCCGTTTCGAAGAACGATTGTCCCAAGGACCGTGCCGTTGTCCAGCAATTGCACAGAGCCGGTGGCCGTTGCTGGAGTCATGGCGATAGTAAACACAACACCCTGACCAACAGCGGAAGTATTTGAGATGGATGTGACCGTCACCTCTGAGTTCTTCTTGAACACAGTTTGAACCAAGGGTGCGCTGGAGTTTCCCGAATGGACAGCGTCTCCGCGGTAGACAGCCTTCACCGAATGCACTCCCACTGCAAGATTTGAAACAGCGATGGAAGCTATGCCACGGGTCAACGGAGCTGAACCAATGTCCAGGTCATTGTCGAAGAATTGTACGTTCCCAGTCGCTGAGGATGGATTCACAGAAACGGTATAGATTGCAGTTTGACCTGGAGTGGGGTTCGGTGGGTTTGAGGAAATACTAATTGTGACGGCGCTAAGTACTGTTTGGGAAATGCCAAAGGCTGTAGCGCTCCCGGTATCAGCATCGCCACCGTATCTGGCCGAGATCATGTGATTACCCAAACCACTAAAGCTGGTGGTAAATAAACTACTGCCGGGAAAATCCTGGTTCATTGGTGAACTTCCGATGAGAACTCCGTTGTCGTAAAAGGAAACAGACCCAGAGGAGAGTGCGGGAGAAACCAAGGCATGAAAGGTGACAGAATCACCTTGGCCGACTGGATTGCGGGAAGAGATTAATTGGGCCCAAGCGCTTTGCTTCACTTTCACGGGCAAGCTTTCCGAAGCGGTTCCTGTATAAATGTTGTCGGCTTTATAAACAGCGGAGATCGATCGCAGTCCTGCTGCAGGCGCGGGAGCAGTCAATGTAGCCAGACCGGATGCAATCTCCGAGAAACCGATCACAAAATTGCCATCGCGAAACTCGATGGTTCCAGTTTGGGTATTCGGCATGAGGGATGCGGTCAAGCTGACGGGTTCGCCTTTCACTGGAGATTCCGTTTTCACACTGAGAGTCAATAGTGGTGTTACTAGCAGCGGCAAATCCAATCCGCCTGATTCTCCAGAGATAAAAGTAGCGGTAGGCGCGAATGCTTCGTCGCCAAGGTATTCAGCATTGATCCGCCATGGACCAAGATTCCAAAGCGGCGTTGTAAGAGTGGCCTCTCCGTTGAATAAGGCCGCGCTGCCTAACTGCCCAAAGGTCCCGTCCTCAGTTGGACCATAGAAAAAATTCACCATTCCAGTAGCGTTTCGGGCAAGTCCATTGCTCGCGGTGATATCAGCGGAAAAGACGAGCGGAGTGGTGATCGGCACACGATTCGACTTGATAGAAAGATTCAAACCGGTGACTGCGGTAGGCCCGGACAATGGCTGACTCCGAACCACATGACCTTTACTTTCGGAAATCAAGAGGTTTCCGAGTGGGGAGATAGCAACGCCCGCCGGCGCTTTCAGAGCGCCCGCGCGACCACCGGCAATTGTCCAGATAAGCCCCGAAGATGCATCCAACATTCGGACCCGATTATTCTGTACATCGGCGAATACCAGGTTTCCAGATTCAGACATCGTCATCAGGCCCGGCATCCTCAAGTTCGCTTTGCTGGCACGGATTCCGTCACCGTTATAGCCAGCCATGCCAGAGCCAACGGCACTCGAAATCAGTCCTGTGGCAGCGTCGATCCGGCGAATCTGATGACTCCCCATTTCCGAAACATAGATGTTCCCGGCACGATCCAGTGCAATTCCAAGAGGCGCATTGAGAGTGGACTCAATGGACGAACCGCCATCTCCACTTGATCCAGCAGTGCCATTCCCAGCGATGGTTTGAATTACTCCGGTGGTGGAGTCAACACGACGAACGGTATGACTACCAGTATCCACTATGTAGAAATTGCCCGTTTTATCAATTGCAAGACCAGTAGGAAGATTCAGAGAAGCCTCAAGGGCTCTGCCGCCATCGCCATCATAACCAGGGGCTCCAGTTCCTGCAACGATAGAAATGATGCCGGAAATGGCATCGCGTCTTCTAACCACATGCGCAGCAGTATCGCACCAGAGCAGATTGCCGGATGCGTCCAATTTCACATCATAGGGATATTCGTTGCCGCTTTCATCCGTGGAAGTAGCTACTAAGGTGCTGATCTGCCTTGTTGTCCCATCCACCCGGCGAATATGCCCACGTTCGGCTATATAGAGGTTCCCAAATGCATCAAGGGAAATTCCGGTTGGATTCGTCAGCACTGCGGCTGAAGCAACTCCGCCGTCTCCAGAATAAGGACTCGGTTGACCGTTTCCAGCAATGGTTTGACCAATGGCTTGCGGGAAGCAAGACCAAATCAAAATCACGGGAAGAAGATAGGATCGAAAGATGGACATGCCTCATACCATGTTCAGGTGGAAAGGGTAGATACCTCAACCGGTGATAGACCTTAGATTCGTCTTAGTAATGGCTCTAGTTCCACGAAAGGAGTGGGGGAGCAGAGGGCAAAGTTGTAAATGGGGTTTCGGCAACATACATGGATCCGGCCCGCGATGCGATAGCGCGCGTTTCGTCGCTCATGCCCTCCACTGCGGTTGTAAAAAGGATCATAACTTTTCCATTCAGCATTACAAACTCAGGACAAGTCACCCGAGGGGAACCGGGAATTCGCCATTCACAATCCACGCCACCGTCGGACAGGCGGATCTGCTGGGCGCAACCATCAGCGGTGTGCGCTGGATTGTAGAAGGCGACAATGACAGTTTTGTTATCTGGGGAAGGACGCAAGCCATCAGGAAACCCTGGCAGTAGTTCTGGACTGATTACAAGCGACCGGTGAAGCACATTGGTGAGCTTT
>JAYUSZ010000336.1:0-22769 GCA_043755435.1 Bryobacterales bacterium
TGGTGCCGGTGTGGTTACAACAGCGCTATTGCTTAGTCCCGAGAAATTCCCCGCTGCGTCGAACGCTCGAACATTGTAAGTGTAAGAGGTGTTGAAGGTCACCGCGGTATCAGAATAACTCAGCGTGCTGCCTGAAACGGAAGCCAGCACCGATCCATTCCTGATGACCTGGTATCCCGTCACACCCACATTATCCGAGCTGGCACTCCAGCCAAGATTTACTTGCGACATACTCACCGCGCTGGATGATGTGATCGTAGGCGTGGACGGTGCTTGACTATCGCCGCCACCTCCACCACCCCCGCCACTGGCAACATTCACAGTAACCGAAGCGGTGGTGCTTCCCGACCCGTTGGAAGCAGTCAGCACATAGGTAGTAGTGGTGCTGGGGGTCACAGGTTTTGAACTAAGACCAGTAACATCACCCACACCGCTGATACTGATACTGGTTGCCCCGGTTACGTTCCAGGCGAGCGAAGCGGATTGCCCCAACGCTATTGAATTGGGTGTTGCCGTAAAGGAGCCGATGGTGGGAGCAGAGGCAATTACCGGCGCGTTCCACAACAGCATCGCAATTGCGGTACCTGTTTTTTGATAGTAATCCACAGTCACCAGATGGTTTCCTTGCGTCAATTCCTTGCGAAACAAATAAGTGGCGCCAGATTGATCAATCCATCGATCCAGCAGCAGCGTGCCGTCAATGTAGACCCGCATTCCATCCGACGTTGTAACGGTGAAAGTTATGTTCCCAGCCGGAAAGAAGAAGGTTCCTTGCCAGCGGGCTGAGAAGTTGCCCGCTGGTACTCCGGCTCCGGGGGAAGTGTTGCCCCAGGAGAAAGCAATATTGTTATCGGTCCTGGTAAGCACCGGGTTGCCCGCCAGGCTGGTGTTGTTGTAGTAACAGCCTGTGAAAGCATTCGTAGCCGGAGCAGGGCAACTGGTTGTAACCACGGGGGAGGGAGTGGTTACAATTGCGTTGCTGCTTTGGCCGGAGAAGTTACCCCTCGCGTCAAAGGCTTTTATAAAGTAAGTGTATGTAGTACCACCGGAAACGCTATTGTCCGCGTAAGATAATTGGTTGCCAAGAGTAACTAGAGCTACACCGTTTCTGTAAATAAGATAGCCAGTAACTCCAACATTGTCAGTGCTGGCAGACCATGTCAAGTTGATTTGCGTTGCGCTTGTTGCAGTGGCTGAAGTAATTACTGGAGCTGTTGGAGGCTGCGTATCCACATTGGCAGGATTCACTGTAACGGTTGTTACCGCACTGGAATTACCCGTTGCGTTTGTCGCTGTCAATGTATACGTTGTGGTAGCCGACGGTGTAACTACTTTCGAGGAAAGACCCGTGACACTGCCAATACCGCTAATGCTTAGACTGGTGGCACCAGACACATTCCACGATAGAGTGGCCGATTGCCCCGCAGTGACGGAGGAAGGGTTGCTTGTAAATGAGGATATTGTAGGAGCTGTTCCGCCACCCGGCGTAATCACGGAGTCAACAACACCGCCAAAGTCCGTTGTCCAATACCAGCCATAGGTGGCACCTGGACCGTAAGCTCGAGCGATACCGATTACCCTGAACGATCCATTGAGCATATTCAAGCGATGGGCATAAGTACAAGCTCCCGACCCATCCGGATCGCAAGCATTCAGCCATTGGTTGAATGAGTTTGCCGCGCTGCTATATCCAGCTGCAATGTTCTCGCCCCAGGGAAAGTAGGGGTATCCAAAGGCTGCAATGCGGGCACCAGCACTTCGACCTAAGCTGTCGGTATGGCTGAAATAATTCTTGGAGGAAAGATCGTTACTCATCCATCGCGATGCCGCTTGTAGAGTAACTGAAACTTGCAAAGGTCCGGCACCATTTTGCGCACGGTAGTTATTGATCAAAGTTAGAAAAGCCCACTCTTCGCTATCGAGGCCGGAAGAAGGTGGGGGAGTTGAGGATCCGCAGGATCCGCCGGGGCAATAACCAGGTTCGTAAGTCCAAAACGGAATGCCCCCGGAAATCACACAGGAAACTCCCGCCACGTTGGCATCGCTTGCTAAGAGTGCAGCTCTATGAAGTGCATCTTGCCATCCCGCAATTACGGACGCTGGATCGCTGATGGCGAAAGCTAGATTCTCGCTGATGATGTTGTAACCCAGACTGGCCGCAGTTGTGTCGTAACCTTCATGCGGGTTAAAGCCACGCCCTGGCGTGTGCGTCGCCATGTAGTCGATAAATTGTGTGGCCCGAATCTCAGCATCTTTCATGCCGAGGTTATCCATATTTAACGCCGCAACCCCATTTTGAGAGCGAAAAAGGTTGATCTGGCTAAAAAGGCCGGTGATCATACTATCGCTGCACCAGCCCTGGCCAGAAGGAAGATTAATTTGATGAGTGATGCTTTGGGCCAATGCCACATTGTGGGAGGAAAAAATGCCCAAGGTCAAAAGAGTTACAGGCAACAGAGTGTATACATTTGTAAGCATATTTGTTTCGAATTGTTCTTCGCGTCATTAACGCTTGTGATAAACAACGTTGATAAATACAGTGCGCTGCGCTCGGGGGGTATTACTTAGTTTGACTTATAAATATCTATAGTAAATTCACAAGACACGAATAAGTTAAGTCAATAGTACAGGAACCATAAGTAATGGGCAACTCGTTTCATCTGTTTTTAATGACTTATAGGTTATCTGTGGGGATGGATTACCCCCTTTTGTAGGGGTATGGCATATGCCTTTAGGCCTATCTAGAAAGAGTGTTCGCCTGAATTTTCATGGTTACAGCCGCGACATTTCACTTGGCGTCAACATCCGCCATTGACCGGGAGCCAGGCCGTCCAAGCGCAATTGGCCGATTGCTACGCGAATAAGCCGGAGTGTGGGAAACCCAACCGCTGCAGTCATCCGGCGCACTTGCCGATTCTTGCCTTCCGTAATAGTTATCTCAATCCAACTGGTAGGAATGTCTTTCCGAAACCGGATCGGCGGATCGCGCGGTGGCACGTCCGGCTCAGCAATCAACTTTGCTTTCGCTGTCTTAGTCACATAGTCCTGGATTGCAATTCCATTGCGCAGTTGGTTCAGTGCCTGTTCCGTGATGGCCCCTTCCACTTGCACCCAATAGGTTTTGTCTTTATCAAATTTAGGATGGCTGAGGCGGTATTGAACAACACCGTCGTCCGTCAAAAGCACAAGCCCTTCGCTATCTTTATCCAACCTTCCAACAGGATAAACAAAGGGGACGTCGATGTAATCCTTCAGCGTGCGGTCACCGGGTTGTCCAGTGAATTGAGTCAGCACGCCGTATGGTTTGTAGAAAAGAATATGGTTCCTATTTTCGGCCGAAATCTTTGGCACAGCGAAATCCAATATTGGGACTGCGTTCCGCTGGCCGGGCCCAACTACGATAGGCACAAGTTAAATACTTCGGCACATCAGCCCACGATCCGCCTCGTATCACTTTGTATTTACCCACTGGAGAACCAGTGAAAGGCCCCCTAGGGTTATCAACCGGCGCTTTCTCGTAATACTCACGATCATACCAATCGGCAGTCCACTCCCACACGTTGCCAACAATGTCGTAGATGCCGAAATTGTTTGCGGCACACTTGGCGACTTCCTGCGGACCACTGAATACGCCGAACTTCGCATCTTTATCCGTGGGAGCTTTTTCACCCCAAGGATATTTGGCTTTTTCGGTTAGCCCCCGGCATGCCCGCTCCCATTCCGCTTCAGTAGGTAAACGCTTGCCTGCCCACTTGGCATAGGCGGAGGCATCTTCCCAACTAACTCCACTTACTGGGAACTTTTCCTTGCCTTTGGGTAACTTGCCTTCGGGCCAATTATAGGGTGGCCGGTGCTTGGTGACTTTGATGAACAGAGCATAATCGGCGTTAGTAACTTCGTGAGTGTCCAGGTAGAACGGGGAGATTTTGATCAGCTTCACAGGCTGATCATCCTTCACCAGAACGGGCACCCACTGCAGTCCATCGTCGGGCAAGGCGTGTGAGCGTCCACGCAAAAACTCACCACCAGGAATGAAAACCATTCCCGGTTCAGCGGCTATTACGCAGCAGGCAAAAAAGACACTAACCGTAAATTGACGAAATTTCATCGGTAGGAATGTATCCGTTAGGGCCCAGCGGATCCACATAAGCAAAGGTCCGCCCCGATGGAGTGTTGCGGATTTCCTTGGTCCAATCAATGCCCAGGGCAGACATCATGGTGGCTAGAATATTTTCCATACGCGGCTGTTCTTTGCGATGCCAACCCGTATCGACGCACAGTGAGCCGTCTTTGTCAGAAGCACCTAGAACGCGCCCACCCTTCACACCAGCGCCAGCAAACAGCGCAGGGTAACACTTGTTGTGATGATCACGGCCGGCCATGTTATTCAACGCACCAACCGTACGTCCGAATTCGCCCATGCAGACCACCAGGGTTTCATCCAGCAGGGTGCGTGCCGGGTCAATCTTCGAGGGCGTTTTCGCCAAGTCTTCCAGCAAACTGGAAAATGCCGGATCGAATTCATCGCAAAGTTTATAGTGATTCGATGACGCTTTCTTATCCCAAATTTGCACGTGATGATCCCAACCAGGATGGCAAAGATGAATGTAGTGCGCACCACCATCGGCTGCTAAAACGTTGCGGGCCAGAATAGCGGAAATGCCCACTGGATTGTTGCCGTAGCGTTTTCGATCTTCCTCGGTGATGTTGAATGCGGCGGGCCATCGGGCATCGCTCAACAGCCGATGGGCAGTATCGTAATAGTCTTCGTAACCAGCCATGGATTTGCTGAGCGCCGCGGCTTTGTTGCCCTGGGCGTCGCGTAAGGCTTTCAATAGAAGCCAGCGTTCCTCAATCAGCTCCATTGCTTTTTGATCTAGCGCTTTGCCCTTGGCTGCGGATTCAGGATTGATGTCGACAACGGAAAAACGGGGTTCAAGAAAGCCCGTGGATAGGGCTCCTGCAGCGCCTTTTTCCAAATAGAAGGAAAGGTAAGTTGGGAATGTATCCGTGGGGCGGCGGCGCGAATCCAGTTCACTTGCGATCACCGATCCGATGGCAGGAATTTCCTTAGCGAATGCAAGGTTCAGTTGCCTTCCGGTCTGCTGGTAATATTGTCCACGGAAGTGAACTTCCTCATGACTATGTAACGAACGAAGGATGGCAAGTTTATCCAATTGCTTTGAAGTACGCGGAAACAGGCGCTGCGAAAGATGCACACCATTGGCTTGCTTAACAATATCCAGATCCTTAGGCAATCCCTTCGACTCTTTGAAATCGAACGACTCAATGTGGCTGATGGCTCCAGAAATTTCGTAGAAAATCACGTTGCGGGCCGTGCCGCGCGGGTTCACTTTGGTACCTGAAGCTGCCGCTTTCAGTGGCCAGTTTCCAAATGCCGAAGCACCAAGGATTCCGCGTCCGCCCCATTCCAGCAGTTCACGGCGCGAAGGGAAAAGTTCACCAATTGTCTTCATTCCATTTCCCCCTAGTAATTGAACAGGAATTCCACTTGATTCAGAAGTGCCCATTGCAAATTCTCAGCACCACGTTTGCGATCGGCCTTCATAGCGTCTTTGGCAACCGTCTGTTCCGCGCTGGTGGGCCAGCGGGAAATGGTGCCCAGGAATAACTCCTCTACCACCTTTGCATCGTCGTTGAGATAAGTGTCCAAAAGCCTCTGCACGCGGCTGTCTTTCGCGGCAATCACGCGATCGTTCACAACCCCCGACTGCATCATCAACAATGGCTGCAGCGGAGATCCAGTGGGATCTTTCGGCGGGTTACTACGGTTCGATTGACCAAAGGCCGCCAGCATAGTTTTTGTATCCCCTGATCCAGCGGGGCCAGAAACTTGCATGGCCATTGGCATACTTTCCTTTCCGCGTTTGAAGGCTCCGGGACGGCTGGTGGCAGTGGCAATGGAATCGTGGATTTCTTCCGCGCCCAATTGGCGAACAAACTTACGCGCAAAATATTTCGAGTAACTTTCTTTCCATTCGCTGTCGAAACGGGCTGAAAGCTGATACGCGGCTGATTGCGTGATGGTACGGAAAAGGTATTTCAAGCTGTGATTGTGAGCGCGGAACCCAGCAGCCAAATCGTCCAGAAGTTCGGGGTGAGTTGGTTGCAAATCCCAGCCCTTGGGCAAGTTGCTCGGATCCTGCCGGGCAAGGTCGAATTCGTCGAAAGGCTCCACAATTCCCTGGCCCATTAACTTGGCCCAAAACAGATTGGCGGTAGCGCGCGCGAACTGCGGATGCACAGTAAGCATGCGGCCAAACTCAACCCGTGGTTCAATTCCAGGCCGGGGCTTTTCGCCGGTCAACATAAAGGAAGGTTCGCCATTGCCGCCAAAACGGGGAACGCGGATCATGCTTTTACCCTTGGTATCGTAACCAGGGTTGCCATCGTCAATCAAGAATTCCCCGGATTGCGGTTTACCATCTTCCCAATACATCAGGTAGCGCGAGTTGGCCAGAAATGCCGAATTGCCGTAGAATTCCGTTCGCTTTCGCGTGGACAAATAGACATTCACTTTTTCCAGATGATTCTTTCCGTCATGACAGGAAACGCAGCTGGTGTTGATGCCCAGGAATACCTTGTTATAGAGCACCGCCAATTCATCGTGTGTATCCATTTGATGAACCATGCCCATATCGTGACCGTCGTCAGGCTGCGGCTTACCTTGCACATGTTCGCGAGCGATGACATTGGATGCGGCGACAATGTGATTGGATTTTGCAGCGGAGGCGATAATGTCGCGCACCACGTCGTCGTAAGGCCGGTCGACGGTTAAGTTTTCTTTCATCCAATAGTGGAACAAATCCTGACCGCGGCCCATTTTCCCATTGGCTCGAAATAAATCCATAAAGAAGTAGGACCACTTGTCGACGAAGGCGTCGGAGGCCAGCAGCTTTTCGATTAGTTTGTCGCGCTTGGTGGCATCGGTGCTAGCGGTAAAATCACGGATCTCTTGTGTGGAAGGAATTCGGCCAGTTAGATCGAGGGAAACGCGGCGGAGAAACTCAAGATCAGAAGCGGGTGCGGCGTGAGGAATTCGATCCTGTTCCATTTTGCCGAAGATTCGTGCATCCACGAAATTGCGGCGGGCAAGACGTGCTCCACCCTTTGAAGGCGGAAGCGATTTAGACACGGTTTCTGTCAGCGCGCCTGCTTGGTTAGGCTTATTGGGCTGCAGGATGGGCGCATGAATTTCCGTGAATCGCTCCAGCGGGAGAGACTCTTCTTTCAGCTGTTTTTGCGCAAACAGTGCGAGTGGGCACACGAGGACCAGTAGACAACGCATGCGGGCATTCTATACTGTTTTTCCGCCGAGGAAAAGGGGGGGTGAGTTCAGGGGACAATTCATTAAAGGCCGACGGATGTCGGGTCACAGTGCGTCGGCCATTCAGCGGGTTCCTCCGAAAGCGGACAATGACTACACAAACATTGTGTTACACTGATCCGTGTAATATGAAAAACGTAACCGTCACGATTGATGAAGACCTTGCACGCTGGGCGCGCGTTAAGGCGGCTGGCGAAATGAAAAGCCTATCCCGTTTTATCGCTATTTTGTTGGATCAAAAGCGCCGCGCTGAGCAGCCGGAAACGGGGGAGAAAACTCCAGTGCAGCGGTTTCTCGAAGCGATTCCTGCACAAAACTTAAGTGGCAGGCGTTTTGATAGGGAATCTTTGTATGACCGCAAAGTGCTTCGTTGATACAAACATCTGGGTTTACTGTCGAGATAAAGCTGACCCTCTGAAACAGAGTCAGGCAATCGCGCTGGTTCAGGATTTGTTCCGTGAGCAGCGGCTAGTGATTAGCGTTCAAGTTGTTTCGGAGTTTCACGAAGCAATGCGTCGTTTGCTAGGAGCCACGCCGGAATTGGCGGCGGCTACTGCGGCGTTGCTGGAACTCCTGCCGGAAGCTATTACCGCTGATACGATTCAAGGAGCGCTTGATCTCTTCAAGAGTCACTCCCTAAGTTGGTGGGACTCCTTGATACTTAGCTCAGCCCGCAAGGCCGGCTGTCGAACCATCTATTCGGAAGACATGCAGGCGGGCGCGCTGATCGGGGGAGTGAAGATAGTGAACCCGTTTCAACTCTGCGGCTGCGCTTTTTATGCCCAGCGATTCACCAAATCGCGCGCTGCGGCTGGCCATTCAGGATATTGAAATCGAAAACCAGCATTGAGCAGAGACTCTGGTACAACACGCCGGCTCTTCATCACAAGTTCCGATTCTGTGCGCATGAAAAAGGCACCGGCTTCAATCATCCAACTGGCAGCTGGTAAACCTATTGGCATACCCCAAGCGCTGCGAAGAGCGCCCATAAATTCGCGGTTGGGAAGTGGATTTGGAGAAGCAATATTCACATACCCGGTAAATTCCTCGCGCTGAATCAAAGTTTCAATAGCGCGGACAAAGTCAATTTCGTGAATCCAGGAAACGTATTGAGAACCACTGCCCTGAGTGCCGCCCAGGCCGAGACGCACAAGGCCAGAAAGAACGGCGAAGGCTCCGCCGCGATCAGGACTAAAGGTTATAGCACTGCGGATGGCGATTTTTCGCATGTGCGGCGTGGGAGTTGCGAAGAACGCTTCCTCCCAACCTTTGGCACCCCAAATGGAAAAGTTCCAGGTATCTGGCGCGTTAGGCTCATCGCCACCAAGTTCGCCGCTGGTTTCATTCATGGGGCGATCAAGGGCATGCCTATAAATGGTTGCTGTGCTGGCGTTGATCCACAATCTGGGAGCCGTGTTCAAAGAAGCAACCACTTCATTCAGCAACTGCGTACTCTTGATTCGCGAATCATAAATTTCTGCGCGGTGGTGCTTTGTGTAGCAGCAATTCACACTGCGCCCTGTAAGGTTGATGCAAACATCGCTCTGTTCGAGGTGGGTAATCCAATCTCCGGATGTGAGTCCATCCCACTGAATGACGCGCCAGTCGGCCGGGCGGGGATTCCGGCTGAGCACGGTCACTTGGTGGCCTTGTGCGTGAAAGTGGCGAGACAACATTTGGCCTACTTGTCCGGTTCCGCCAGGGATGACGATTTTCATGATGGCAGGTACCTTTGCCAATTTGCTGATTCGGCAATTCTTTTCAGTGTAATGTTGCGGTCGTGAAGCAGCGCCTGCATGTAGCGATGCAGAACCAGGGACTCGGCAATTCTTCCAAGGATGCCGAGGGGGGCGGCGAAGCTAAAGACATCGCGCATTTCTGTTTGTTGAGGGTATAGCGATCGAAAATAATGATCGTGCTTCATGGACTTGAAAGCGCCGCGAATCATAGAATCCTGAAAGTAATCGGGCCTCTCGAACACGGTGATTTCACTGGTAAGATTTTGCCAAACACCAAAATGCTTGGCGCGCCAGGTGACGCGTTCACCCATGCGAATCAACCCTGAAGTGACGCCGCCAACGGCCACGGCGGCTTCACCAGAATTCACGTTACCGGCTAGATGGACTTCCACGCTTCGGGCCAAATCGAAACATCTTTCCAGCGGCGCATTTATTACGGTGATTTCTTCGATTGTAGGCATTAGGCATCCTCAAGTCTGAACACGTTCAAGAATAGTATGTGCCGAGGAGTTGGGGTTGTCAATCTTTATTTTGAACGCGTTCACAAACGAGAGACGCGACTTCCGATTCCGCCTTCCGAAGCCTGCGTGTTATAATTTTGAAATAGGCACGGAAGTTGCGTGTACCCACCTAAGAAGGCCAGGTAGCTCAGTTGGTAGAGCAGCGGACTGAAAATCCGCGTGTCGGGGGTTCAATTCCCTCTCTGGCCACCATTCAATATTCGAGATTTAGCGCTTCAGCATGGCCCATACGGTGTTTGCCGAATACCCATGAACCCGAACCATTCGCACCCAAAGCAGCGTCATATGTTCCAAATGCAATGCCTGCTCTAAGCCGCCCACATCAAGCGGTTCCCATCCCAATTGCCCAATCAGTTCGCCGACCGTCTTCTTCGCCGCAGCGTCTGATCCGCAAAACATCATCACTGGTTTGACGTTGTATCCAGGGTAGCTGTTATTCTCGAAATTCTCGAAACCATAAATCGTGAATGCCTTCACCACTTTGGTATTCGGGACCAGTTTCTGAACCATCTCTGAGCCGGATTGAACATTGTTGAGTCCGTGGCTGAGCATTGGGCCCACGGGATTGGTGCAATCCACCAGGATCTTGCCGGCCAATTGTGCAGCCACTGCATTCAGCGCCGTTTCATTGGCATTAAATGGAGTGGCCAGGAAGACTACGTCAGCGGCGCTCACCGCCTGGATAGGTGTATCCACTTTCAAACCAGAATGTTTCTCCAGTGCTTTTCTGACGTTATCTGAATTGGAATCGTTAGCCGCCAATGTTACTTCATGGCCAAGGTGCTGTAAGTGGCTTGCCAAGGGTGCACCCACTTGACCGTACCCGATAAATGCAATTTTCATATTGTCTCCAATTTTCTGAATTCAAAATCATCGCCCGATACTTTCGATGACAAGCTTCGCCGTTTCCGCGCCAGAGAAGTTCTGTTGGCCCGTAATCAGGTTACCGTCCCGATAGGCGAACCCTCGCCATAGACCAGCTTGAATGTAGTTTGCTCCCATCCTTTTCAATTCATCTTCTATCCGCCATGGCATCAAATGTTTGTCGCGTGGCAACATCCCCATGCTCCAAACAGCGTTATCGGCGAAATCTTCCTCAATATTGGCAAAGCCAGTTACTGTCTTTCCCTTGGCGATAAACTCACCATTGCTTCGTTTGGCGTATCGCAGAATTGCCACACCGTGGCAGAGTGCTGCGGAAATCTTTCCTGCCTCATAGAACTCTGCAAATTTCTTGTGCAAGG
Organism: Bryobacterales bacterium; assembly: GCA_043755435.1. Taxonomy (GTDB): domain Bacteria; phylum Acidobacteriota; class Terriglobia; order Bryobacterales; family Bryobacteraceae; genus JANXSF01. The sequence continues at coordinate 10,853 of JAYUSZ010000336.1, forward strand.
CATCGGCACCTTCAAAGTTAAACATTGGGGCTTGTCCGCCTGCAACGACGATGGCGTTGAAACTGTCCACTTTTATGTCCGCAACTTTGCCTGTATTCTGCACCAAACTTGAAAGGCTGGGAGTGGCAATAAATCCCATACTAATAAGATCGGTTGCTGAATAGCCGCTGGCGTCGCGCGGATCACTCATGGCATCGCCCTCACATTTGCCGCCGTTCGGACTGAACAGTTCCACCGCGTAGCCTGCTTCCACAAATTCATAGTAAGGATGTGTGAGTTCGCTCCACCAGAAGCCTACAGGCCAGCCGGTTGTTGATGAAATCGCCGGATTGGCGATCACTAATGCCACTCGTTTCTTAGTTTTGAGGTTGACGATGTTAGTGTCTTTTAGGCTCATGTTGTCTCCATTCGGAATTGTTTGATCTATTATGATACTGTATCGTATCTATATTGATTGTCAAGATTACATTTTGATTCAAGGAATATGGCTAAGAACTCCAAATCCTTCTCTGTTGAGGATCGTGGGCCGGGCAGGCCACGAAACATGGATACAGAACGGCGCATTCTGGAATCGGCTCTGCGGATGCTTGCAGCCGACGGCTATGGACGAATGTCTCTTGATTCCGTCGCTGCCGAAGCGTGCGTAAGCAAACCTACTATTTACCGCAGGTGGGCATCAAAAGCAGATTTAGCAACTGCTGCTGTTCGCTCATTGCAGCTTGCCGAACCGCCGGTCCACACTGGTTCAGCGGTTGGTGACCTTATTGCGACGTTGGAAAACTTCAGCCGTTCGCTATTGCGACCCAATGGTATGTCCCTGATCGGCACGGTGTTGGCTGAGGAAGAGCACACGCCGGAACTTCTCGATTTGTTTCGGGAACGTCTTGTGGCACCGCGACGAGCCATGTTACGGGCGATTCTGGAGCGAGCGAAAGATGGAAAGGAGTTGCGTCAAGACGTGAATCTGGACTGCGTGGTGAGTGCGCTGGTGGGAGCTTTCTATGCCCGCTATCTGGCCATGTCGAAAATTCCTCAGAGCTTCCCTGAGGAATTGGTGCAAATTATCTGGGATGGAATTTCAAATCACAAACCCAAAAAGAAACCTACAAGGCCCATAAAATGAAAATGAAGCCACCGAACATCCCGGCCATGGTGGATTTTCCCTGTGGGGAACGCGTAAGTTTGAAGGCGTTCGGCACGGCCACTTTATGCCCGGGCCGCCTTCCAACCAGCGTCTAAAATGCGGCGATGCTCGGCCAGCACCTTGATGTTTTTCTGATCCTTGGCAAGATTGGTAAACTCGCGGGGATCCTTGTCGTGGTCGTACAATTCTTCCCCTCCACCTTCACCTTCCCAACGAATGTAGCGGTAACGATCCGTACGAATGGAACGGCCGGTAATGTTCTGATACTTCACTTGTGTGAAGGCCGCTTTTTTCCATTTCCGCTTAGGGTTTTTCAGCAAAGGGGTGAGGCTTTGACCTTCGATATCTGCTGGCGGGGTTAGCCCGCACAGTTCCGCCAATGTCGGGTAGAGGTCCACGAACTCTACCAGGGATGTCGTCGATTGGGCAGTCTTCTGGCCTAGCGTGGAGATGATCAAAGGCACTCGTGCCGATTCCTCCATCACAGACATTTTCTGCCAGCGCGTATGCTCGCCGAGGTGCCAACCATGATCGCCCCAGAAAACAACGATTGTGTTGTCCACCAATCCCAGCCTTTCCAGACCAGCCATCACACGGCCAACTTGAGCGTCCATAAACGAAGTAGAAGCGTAATAGCCGCGCAGTGCTTCTTTGATGCGTGGTGAATCCATCTTCATGTTGTTCCACAATTGAGGACGAATTTTCTTGGAGGCTTCGGGGATGTCCTCCAAATCATTCTCAGGATTCTGAGGCAGCGGGATCGCATCGAGTGAGTACTGATCGTAGTAACTGGAAGGTGCCACAAATGGCAGATGTGGACGAATAAAACCAAGGCCCAGGAAAAACGGTTCGTTGCGGTGTTGTTCCATTAGCGCAAGGGCATGTTCGGCGGCATTGTCGTCAGCTTGACCCGATGCGTTGGCGGAGGCGATCCACTGCATACCGAAGGTAACGCCTGGGGGATTCAACTTGCGGCCCTCGCCAACGGTTCTTTGCTCCAGGCCTTGGGGCGACCCTGAATGATTCCATGACGGCTCATCCTGATATTTGGGAGTACCCACTTCATTGGGGACATTCATGTGGTACATCTTGCCCTCGCGCGCGGAAAACCAGCCGTTGTTTTTGAACAATTGCGGCAGAGTGACGGCGTTGGGATGGAAGTCGCGGAAGTCGATATTGTTGTCCAATACTTGGGTGTTGTCCGGCCGCAGCCCTGTTAGTAATGAAGCACGCGAGGGTCCGCACAAAGGGAACTGGCAATAGGCACGATCGAAGCGAGTGCCGCGGGCTGCCAACTTATCCACATTCGGAGTCTTCACAATGGGGTGGCCATAGCATCCTAGCGCGGTGTTCATATCGTCAGCTGCGATGAACAAAACGTTGGGGCGCTTTTTTGAAGATTGCGCCAGCAAAGGGACAGCCAAACTGGAGGCAAGAAACGATCGGCGTGAAAGCATAGACTCTGTTCTATCACAAAAGAGAGGAAACTCCTTACCGTAGTAAACTGGAAGGGTCATGTTACGAGTCGGATTCATTGGTTGGAGAGGCATGGTTGGCAGTGTCCTTATGCAGCGTATGCGTGAGGAAAACGATTTCGCCGGTACAGAGCCCGTATTTTTTTCTACGTCGAATGCTGGTGGCAATTCGCCACCGGAAGGGGCGGGCACGCCCTTAAAGAGTGCTACCGATTTGAAGGAACTTGCAGCCTGCGATGTGCTGATTAGCTGCCAGGGTGGCGAGTACACTACGGAAGTCTATGGGCCGTTGCGCGCCGAAGGGTGGAAAGGCTATTGGATTGACGCCGCCTCAACTCTGCGCATGGCAGACGACTCCATTATCATTCTGGATCCTGTCAATAGTGAGCTAATTCATAAAGGATTGGCCAGCGGAGTGAAATCCTACATTGGCGGCAATTGTACGGTTAGCTTGATGCTGATGGCTGTTGGCGAACTGTTCAAACGCGGCATGGTGGAATGGATGACCACTATGACTTACCAGGCAGCCTCCGGCGGTGGCGCGGCGAAAATGTTGGAATTGGTTGCCCAAATGGGCGGATTGGTTGACCGTGCTCGGAAGGCTTCCTCTCAGAATGCGCTGGAAGTGGATAAAACGTTAATCGACGAGCAACGTTCCGCTAACTTTCCTGTCAAGGAATTTGGTGCTCCGTTAGCAGGAAGCTTGCTTGCTTGGATTGACAAGGACATGCCCGGTGGCCAGACCAAGGAGGAATGGAAGGGCTTTGCGGAGACTAACAAGATTGTAGGATTGAATCCGCCAGTTCCAATTGATGGCATTTGCGTGCGTGTGGGAAGCATGCGTTGCCACAGTCAGGGACTTACAATCAAACTGAAGCAAGATGTGCCATTGGCGGATATTGAACAGATGCTTGCCAACGCGAATCCTTGGGTGAAGGTTGTTCCCAATAACAAAGAAGCCACCTTGCGCGATCTTACTCCAACGTTCGCATCCGGGACGCTTACAGTGCCGGTAGGTCGGATACACAAGTTGAATATGGGCCCAACCTATCTTGGAGCGTTCACGGTAGGCGATCAACTGCTTTGGGGCGCAGCGGAGCCATTGCGGCGGATGTTACGGATCATTCGCGATCAAGCAGACTGAGTATCAACGGCTGACTGATTTAAGTACAATCTTCAATCATGGATCGACGTGAATTTCTAACCTCGCTGGTGGCCTCATCAGCAGTCTATGGTGCTGCAAGCGGTGAGCTGCCGCCGGTTCGCGCGATCACGAAGGGGCCGCGATTTCACTGGTTCGGCTACTACGACAAGCGGCAGTTTGACGTGACAAGCCGTTATGCGTTGGGCGTTTCGAACGACTTCCAACACCGCCTCCCAACAGCCGAGGACAAAATCAAACTCGGCATGGTGGACACCGGAGACGGCGATCGATGGATTGAGTTGGGAGAAGGTAACTGCTGGAGCTGGCATCAAACCTGCATGATTCAGTGGCTGCCGGGCTCAACGGAAGAGGTCATTTGGAATGACCGGCAGGGGACCCGCTTCGTTTCACACATCGTCAACGTTCGCACGCGGGAAAAGCGTACGCTAGCGAAGCCGATTTACTGCCTGAGTCCAGATGGCCGCTTTGCTTTGGTCAACGATTTTGCGCGTTCTTTCAGCATGCGGCCCGAAACCGGATACGCAGGTGGAATTGACCCGTACTCTGCCGAGCTTGCCCCGTCAAAATCCGGTATATGGCGCATCGATATGAAATCCGGGGCAAGCGAATTGATTGTGTCGCTTGCTGCCGTCGTGAAAATTCCGCTTAGGAGTGGCGACTGGAGCGAATCAAAGCATTACTTCGATCATCTGTTGATCTCACCCGACTCCAAGCGATTCACTTTTCTGCAACGTTGGGGAAAGGGGGTCGGGACCGGGTTCAGGACACGAATGTTCACGGCAAACGTGGACGGAACGAACATGCGTGTTATTGATGATAGCGGAAAAGCCTCTCACTTCAACTGGCGTGATTCCCGCACGCTGATTCTTTGGACCAATCATCCCTCGCATGGCGATTCCTGGTATGTGATTGACGAACCTACCATCAAATACGAAGCGCTGAATCCGCAAGTGATGAGCAAGAACGGACACATCTCCTACCTCCCTGGAAAGCGTTGGATTCTAAGCGACACAGCCCCAGACCAAGATCGGAAGCAACTCCAGTATCTGTACGATACGAAAACACATCGTACTATTCCCCTTGGCGCTTTCTACGCGGCACCCGAGTACAGGGGTTTCTGGCGGTGCGACACAACACCTCGCTTCAGCCCGGACAGCAAGAAAATTATTTTCGACTCACCACACGACGGCAAGGGACGCCAAATGTACTTGATCGATATCAGCGGCGTCTCGCTCGTATAGGATGTGTGCGCGCTACAATTGGCATCACGAGGCACGCTACCCATAAACACGTTAGTTCATGAAACGAGTTTGTGGATTAGGTATACCCTCATAAGTGGGCATTTGGCGTAGTACGGTTATTAGTAGACATATCCTTAGTTATATCTGAGATACCGTAGCTCAATCAGTTGAATAAGTCGACAATGACGTTCAGCAGTTCTTCCGGGCGAACATGAGAGTAAATTAACAGCGATCTGGAACTTGAACTGTTGGCTGTATTTACACGTGTCTCGCACTATAACTATTAACCGCTGTTCACCAATAACTTATTTGTGCAAACGTACTAGTGTGTTACACCTTATCTAGGTTATGACAGACAAACTCTAAAGACGTAAGCACTAGAACCGCTCCACGGGAGGTACTTACCCGATTGAGCTTCTGGTACCTCCACCTTTAGACTGACTTCATTGCCTCCAAAACCGAAAACGGATAAACTACACATGAAGCTTGCTACATCAAGAACTAACTATTCCTTTGCATTCTTAGCTATCTCTGCTTGCCTATTGACGTCTTTGCCGGGTTGGTCACAAACCGGAACCGGACTCAAGGGTGACTATTATCCAAACACCTCACTTACTGGAACAGTTGCGCTAACACGCACTGACCCCACAATTAATTTCACCTGGAATACAACCGGACCAGCCCCATCCATTCCGGCTGATCGCTTTTCGGTCCGTTGGACGGGACAAGTAGAGGCCCCAGTCACTGGTACCTATACGTTTGTCACACGCTCCGATGACGGCGTCCGGCTGTGGATTAACGGTAAGTTACTCATCAATAATTGGCGTGATCATGGCGCTGCTTATGATCAAAGCATCCCAGTAAGTCTAACTGGAGGGCAGAAGTACAGCATCCAGTTGGAATACTACGAAGACAATGGCGGGGCTGTGATGCAACTGTTCTGGAAGTATCCAAACCAAGCGGAGCAAATTATTCCGCAGCAGAGGTTGTATGTAGCTCCTATCACATTGCAGCCCGCTCCGGCCCCCACTTCACGGTCGATGATTAGTAATATTAACTGGCTTAGTGAAACCAACGGATGGGGTCCGGCGGAACGGGATCGTTCGAATGGCGAGAAAGGTGCCCGTGACGGTAAAACAATAACGATTGGTGGCCGCCGCTATAGCGATGGTGTTGGCGTGCATGCGCCATCAGAGATACGAATTGCCTTGAATGATCGCTACGATATGTTCCGCTCCATCATCGGTGTGGATGACGAAGTGGGCGATAACGGTTCGGTGATATTTGAAGTTTGGCTGGATGGCAGACGTGCCTATCAAAGTCCCATTATGAAGGGGAACATGTCCGGCCTAGCCATTGAAGTTCCTGTGGAAAATGCTCTGGAGATGCGCCTTGTGGTGACGAATGCAGGCGACGGGATCGGTTCCGACCATGCCGATTGGGCCGATGCCAGGCTGGAAGGGATTGAGCAGATCAAGTATCTCAGTGACCTGAACTGGGTGACTGCAACCAATGGCCGTGGACCAGTAGAAAAAGATCGCGCTAACGGCGGCACTGGTTCCGGTGATGGCGAAAGGATCAAGTTGGACGGGCAGACTTACCGCAAGGGATTGGGCACCTATGCCAATGCTGAAATCAAATACAATCTTGACCGGAAGTACGACTTATTCAGTTCTGTGCTGGGTATTGACGATTCAGCCAATGGCGCTGGGTCTGCCATATTCGAGATCTGGGCTGACAATGTCCGGATCTACCAATCACCTATCGTGCGCTCAAACACACCCATGCAGCATCCATCTGTCTCTGTAAGGGACAAACAGACGCTTGTATTAAAAGTGCTGGATGCTGGAGATGGTTCCACTGGTGACCTTGCGGATTGGGCGGATGCACAGTTACTGCCCATTGGCAGCGATGGTCCAGCGGCTCCGACGAGTCTTAAAGCAGTCGCCGGAAATGGACAAGTAACTTTGTCCTGGGTAGCTTCCACGGGTGCTTCGGGTTACAACGTTTATCGCGGAACCACTTCAGGCGGTGAAGCCGTCATGCCGGTCGCATCCAATGTTACTGGCACAAGCTATGTGAACACTGGCTTGACCAATGACACAAGATATTATTTCCGGCTTCGAGCAGTAAGTAGTTCCGGGATGGGTCCAAATTCAAGCGAGGTTTCAGCGAAACCGGAACCTCCCTCTATTTCGCCGCCAACATCTGCTCCCACAAATGTAAGTGCAACTCCAGGGAATGCGCGCATCACACTCAGTTGGAATGCGGTTACTGGTGCAACGGCTTATCGCATTTTCAGGGCAACCACTGCAGGTGGACAAACTACAACGGCACTCGCTACGGTGACCACCACTACCCACGAGGATACTGGACTGACAAACGGGATTCCATATTTTTATAAAGTCGCGGCCATCAACAACGGTGGACAGGGTCCGCTTTCGTTGGAAGCAACTGGAACTGCAAAGAGTCTGCCAGAGCCTCCTGCGAATCTATCGGCTACTCCCGGCAATGCCCAGATCACACTGGCATGGAACACGGTGCCCGGTGCAACCAGTTACAAAGTGTTTAGAGCACTTACTTCTGGAGGTCAAACCAACACAGCTTTGACCACCGTGACAACCAACAGTTTCCTTGATACAGGACTGACAAATGGGACTCCGTACTTCTACAAAGTGGCAGCCGTGAATGCTTCCGGTACGGGTGGAATGTCCAACCAGGCAACCACCACTCCGCTTGCTGTTCCGGCTGCACCTACTACTCTTTCCGCAATGCCTGGGAATGCTCAAATTAGGTTAACTTGGATTGCCTCCACGGGGGCGGCAAGTTATAAAGTGTTCCGTGCTACTAGTTCCAATGGGCAAACAACAACAGTGCTGGCAACAGTCACAACTGCTGCCTTCACTGATACTGCTGTGACGAACTTGACCACTTACTTCTACAAAGTGGCAGCTGTCAATGCGGCGGGTCAAAGTCCAATGTCTAACGAAGCTAGTGGAGCGCCGCAAGCTGCCCCAGTGGCACCTACGGGTATTTCGGCAACCGCTGGAGACAAACAAATCACGGTCAGTTGGACGGCAGTTCCTGCAGCCACTACCTACAATGTGTACCGTGCCACGACAAGCAACGGCACAGCAGTATCTGTGGCGACGAATCTGGCAACGCCCACGTTCCTCAATACTGGCTTGGCCAATGGCACCACGTACTTCTATAAAGTGACGGCAGTGAATGGATCAGGGGAAAGTCCTCGATCAACAGAAGCTAGTGGAACGCCTTCTGCTCCACCGCCAGGTTTGGATCCAGCATTGCTTTCCGCGTGGCGTTTGCTGCGGCAAGCAACCTGGGGCCTCAAGCCTGGGGACGCTGATCGTGTGAAGCTTATCGGCGCAAATGCTTTCTTGAACGAGCAGTTATCAGCACCGCCATCGGTTTATCCTGACACGCTGTTTGATCAATCCATCGATTTTACACAAGAGCATTTGATGACTCTGGCGCTTACCGGGCCAGATCAATTGCGGCAGCGCCTGGCTTGGGCTCTGCATAAAATTTGGGTAGTCTCTGCAGTTGAAGTAAGTGATTCCGCAGCCATCGTTACTTACAAGCGCATTCTACTGAACGGGGCCTTCGGGAACTATCGCACGCTGATGCGCAACGTAACCTTGAACCCTGCCATGGGGCGCTATCTCAACATGCTCAACAACAAGAGCAAGACAATAACCGGCGTGGATCCCAATGAAAATTTCGCCCGGGAACTGATGCAACTGTTTACGCTGGGAATTCCTAAGCTGAACACGAACGGCAGCCCGGCCGGCGGCAATGTTTATACCGAAGAAGACGTCAAGGAATTGGCTCGCGTCTTCACAGGTTGGACATTTGGCGACGGCAACCCCGCAACGATTCCAACCAACTTGGCCCCAACCAATTGGAAGGTGCCGATGGAGGCAGTTGAAAACTTCCATGACAAAGGCGCAAAGACTTTCCTTGGCGTAAACATCCCACCAGGAAACACTTCCTCGCAGGATCTGGATGCGGCTCTGGATATTATCTTCAACAACCCGAACATTGGCCCGTTTGTATGTAAGAACCTAATCCAACAACTGGTGACATCGAATCCTTCGGCTACTTACATCAACGATGTAGTAACTGTCTTCAACGGTACTGGTTCAAACGCTCGCGGAGATATGTCCGCGGTGATTCGGGCAATCCTGAGCAATCCCGAAGCAGGAACCGGGGCGGGGAAATTGATGGAACCTGTGCTTTACGTTATCTCGCAACTGCGCTCACTGAATGCAACGGTTGTGGATCATCCGTTCATGACTGATTTGGCTGAGGAGATGGGACAGAAAGCCTTCTTCCCTCCTTCCGTATTCAGTTACTTCTCACCTGGATACCGCATTCGCGGGACTGCACTGGGTGGACCGGAGTTTCAAATTCTGACTTCAGTTACCTCGCTAGTTAGAACGAACTTCGTAGCACGATTACTCAGTGGAGGCTTTGGCGCTGATGTAACCATTGACTACACGCCATTCACCAGCAAAGCGGCTGACCCCGCGGTCTTGGTGGATTACTGCAACCTACTGTTCATGGGCGGCCAAATGTCAGCGGCGCAACGGGCGGAAATCATCAATGCTGCCGGCGCGACTAGCAATACTACGGACCGCGTGCAAACAGCAATCTATTTAACACTAACCGCCGCGCAGTTCCAGGTGGATCACTAAATTCAAAATCGAATGAAGAAGAGAAGGAAAAGGAAAACATTATGATGAATCGCAATCGACGTGAATTTCTAAAAAAGTGCTGCGGCTTAGGAGCTGCTGGAGTTGGGGCGCATGTCTCGCGGCTGGGTTTGATCTCAGCCCAGGCACAGGGTCCCACTTACAAGGCTCTGGTGTGTGTGTTCCTGTTCGGAGGGAACGATTCCAATAACATGATTGTCCCGACGGACTCCCGATACTCTTTGTATCAGGCAATGCGCGGTCCTGTGGCCATAGGGCAGGGATCGCTATTGCAGGCGGGTTCCAGCGGGTTCGGGTTCCATCCCAGCTTGACGAACGTGCGCCGCTTCTTTAATCAAGCTTCGCCTTCGGCTGCTGTTGTATTTAACGTTGGAACACTGGTGCGGCCTACGGTGAAAACAGCGTTGGGGACAACTCCATTGCCAAGGAACTTATATTCGCATTCTGATCAAACGCAACAATGGCAGAGTTCGGATCCCAATGGTGGTTCTTCGGGTTGGGGTGGACGCATCAACGATTCCATTCTTGGCCGCAACTCAGGCGCCTTGCCACCGGGTATATCGGTTAATGGTGGCAATGCACTGTTTCTTTCAGCGGCTGCAACACAGGGTGTGAACTTTGCCAATACATCCTCATTCGGACTGAACACCTTCGGCAATGGCACAGCGAGCAATGCGCGGCTGGCGTCATTACAGAGAGTTCTGACCTTTGATACGGGCCTGCAAATGGTGGGCTCAGCCAATGGAGTTTTGGGTAGTGCCATTAGGTCCTCGCAGGAAATCAACGCTGCTTTGGCCAGTGCACCAGTGTTACCGGTGACCTTTCCAAACAGCGGACTTGGCAATCAATTGGCGCAAGTGGCGCGGATCATTTCCGTAAGAGCAGCTCTTGGAATGGACCGGCAGATCTTCTTTGCTGGCATGGGCGGGTTTGATAATCATGAAGACCTGCTCAACAAACACTCTGGGTTGATGACTAGTCTGGATGCTGCGCTGAATGCATTTCAAACCACCATGGAGCTGCGAGGCACTACGCAAAACGTGACCACGTTCACGGAGAGTGAGTTCAACCGCACGGGCAATTCCAACGCGAATATTGGAACAGATCACGCTTGGGGTGGGCATCATATAGTGCTGGGCGGCGCGGTAAAGGGCGGGTTGACTTATGGAACCTTCCCACGGCATGAGCTTCGCGGACCGGATGATGCGGGCTCGAGGGGCAACTGGATTCCCACGTCCTCGTTGGATCAATATGGTGCCACTTTCGGTAGTTGGTTTGGAGTGGCTGATTCTGAGTTGAGATTGATTTTTCCGAATTTGGCAAACTTCAGTCCCACTGAGAAGTTAGGCTTTTTGTAAGTTGTTGTTGGAAGGGGGCCTACATATATATGTTAGGCTCCCTAACCTGTTTTAGAGTTTTTTCAATCGATAGTTTATTTAATTAAAATAGTTACATTGCCCCTGATTTTGCGTATCTTTTTCTTACCGTTTACGCTTTATATTGTAGGACCCCCCTATGATCCAATCTATTCCCAACATACTAATTTCGGTTGGCCATTAATCCGTCATTTTAACTAAGCTTGGCCTCTTCACGGACGATGAGGCTGGAGTACCCAAAATCATGACTATTCGGACACTGTCCATAATTGTGTCTGCCTTGGCGACAATTGCCACTGCAGCCAACCCCACTACTGATGATCTTCTTAACGATAAGGTTCTTCAGGATATCCACCTTACTATTGATCCCCAAGCTTGGGACACTTTACAGCAGAACTATCTTCTTGATACTTATTATCCAGTTACTTTCCAATGGGGCTCCATCATAATTGAAAAAGTCGGTATTCGCTCACGGGGTCTAGGTAGCCGTGACCCAAAGAAGCCAGGACTGAAGGTCGATTTCAATCAATTCGTTTCCGGTCAGAAATTCCTTGGGTTAAAGTCCATTGTTCTCGATAACCTTGTGCAAGACCCTTCGATGATGGCCGAGCGGCTGAGCATGGCAATCTTCCGCCGACTAGGAATTCCCGCGCCTAGGGAAGCCCACGCCCGTCTTTACATCAACCAGAGGTACGCCGGTCTTTACACCGTTGTGGAGCCGGTGGACAAATATTTCTTGGTCCGAACTTACAACGAGGATAAAGGGCAGCTTTACGATTA
>JAYUSZ010000337.1:0-3375 GCA_043755435.1 Bryobacterales bacterium
CTGGCGAGGTCCTCCGCGACCTTCAGAAAAAAGGCGCGGAAGTTCCAAATCATATTGCACTCGATCATTCCGATAAAGTGATCGAACGCTACAAGTTGATTCCCGAAGGTGGCCGCCTACCGCCTCCAGAGGAGCTACCTGAATCCATTAGGCGCGGAAACTTTGGAAACACATACAAAAGACTTCATCGCAAGCATCCAGCGCTTACCATGGTTCCGGGCAACAATGCATTCCCTATTCACCCCGTGTTGGACAGGAGTCTAACGCCAAGGGAGGCTGCACGACTTCAGTCTTTCTCTGACGACATCATCTTTGCTGGTGACAGACGAAATCAGTGCATATTGGTGGGTAATGCAGTACCACCGCTGTTGGCAAAATCGATTGGCTACGCAATCCTTAGGCATGTAAAGTCAACATCAATTCTGCCAGCCCGCAAATCACTTTCAACAGTTGCAAAGCCAAGTAATCTACAATTGATAAGGGACTCTACTGGGAACGGATTTGTTGACCTGTTCTGCGGTGCGGGAGGCATATCGATCGGCATGCAAAGAGCTGGTTGGCAACCCCTTTTGGGGGTTGATTGGAATAAGCACGCTAGCGCAACACATCGTCTGAATTTTGGGCATGTCCCCCACTTGGAACTTGACTTATCGACGACGGACTCCGTGGACACAGTCGTCAAGGCACTAGCTGGAAGAGACATAGGAATTCTGTGTGGCGGGCCCCCATGTCAAGGATTCTCGGTTTTTGGAAAACGTCGCTTTGTAAACACCCGTGGGTATGAACCCCACGCAGACTCTCGCAATCGATTGGTGTTCGCCTTTGTGGAAGCGGTACGGAGGACAAATCCAAGATGGTTTGTTATGGAAAACGTGCCGGGACTAGCGAGCCTCGATGATGGCATGTTTTTGCAAGTTCTGCTTAACGAGTTTCGTGCGGCTGGCTTTTCGCAATGTGAGGCGCGCATCCTGAATGCGGCCGACTATGGAGTGCCTCAATTGCGGCGGCGCCTGATTATTGTCGGCAATCGTACCGGGCACATTGTGCCTTGGCCAAAGCGAAAGTATTTTGCGCAACCGCGGGACTGGCAAGACGGTCATCGGGCCACGGGCGAAGTGATTTCTGATCTTGCAACTGAGGAGTCGCTCACAAAGTTCACCTGCCACGCTCCGATGAAACACAAATCCCGGTTGGTCGAACGCTACAAGTATATTCCTGAAGGCGGAAGGCTTGATGTAGGCGCGCTCCCAGAGCACCTGAAGGTCGGCTATCGAACGGACGAAGTAAAGAACTATTCGCATGTGTTTAAGCGCCTTCACAGAGATCGCCCCTCAATCACAATGGTGCCAGGACACAACGCCTTTCCAATTCACCCTTTTCTAAATCGCGCATTGACAGTCCGTGAGGCGGCCAGAATACAAACTTTCCCCGATAGCGTCGAGTTTGTTGGACCGAGGCAAGAGCAATGCATACAGGTCGGCAACGCATTCCCGCCCTTACTGGCAGAGATAATAGGAAATAACATAAAGAAAGCCGAGGCAAACAACTGGCTCCCTGGCAAGGTTCCGGCTTCGGCATATTACGCCCTCATTGAAAAAGACGCCCAACTTCCCGATGGTGATATTGCTGCTGAAAATGACGAAGAAGTAGAGGCTGTTGCATGAGCCATGACATCGAGGCCGCTTATGCAGCCACGGAAATCGTCAGCAACTTATTGTCGACACCTGCGGCGTGTTTCTCCACACCGCCCCTGCCCGGTAGTTTGAGCGGTTACGCCGCTCGCGAGGGCAGGCATACTTGGCCGCATGCGGATGGAGTGGTTGAACTAGTTGTCGCAACAAGCCCATCGGCCACCTACTATAGCATTGGTGTAGAATTCAAACGGAACAATGAGGGACTTCACGGCGTATTGACCGCTATCGGTCAGTCACACGCTTACCTTCGCAAGGGATATGCAGGGGCGATCATTGTCATCCCCAATAGATACGCCGGTTTTGGTGATCCCGGCCCGTATGTCCGGGAAGTCTTGGACATGACTAGCCAGTCCGAAGCAATTGGAGTGTATACGTACAGCAAACCTGACTTGTCCGCAGTTTCACCGTTTGCAGGAAAACTGCAAATGCACAGAGCACTAAAGATTGACGTGGCACCGCGAATTGTAGCCCCATTGCCGCTTTCACGAACTGAAACCCAATGGGCACACATTCGAGAAGGGAGCACCGACCCCGATGCCTTTTTCAAATATCTGCAGGCTGTCAAACTTCTAGGCGGTGGTGGAGTAGAGCCGTTTGTTCCAATGATACCGCCCGCAATCGCAGATGCTGTATCGCGCGTCCGTGCTGGTAGCACACCAGAAAAATACCTTTCAAATTGCCCAAACGAATCGCTGGCTGACAAAGCTTGGCGGCATTTTTGGTTCAAGTATGTACTTCATCCCGCTGCCATCGATGGCTGGAGTCAGGATCCTTCTGGAACGTTTATCGTAAACCAGGAGCGTGCTCAAATTCTTCGATCCGATGGAGCGGGACAAAAGCTATTTTTCGTTGGAAGATCGGATTCAATCAAAAACCGGCTTGTAGGCGAGTTGAACACTGGGGCAATTGCTCTAGATAACGCCTATGAACAACTCGCAATCAATTTTTTTCGTCGCGCCCATTCTTACCGTGAAGATATCGACTCGGGTTGCGAGCATTTGGGCTTTGTGAATAGTGATGGTCGACTAACGGATATTGGATACAGCTTTGTCGATGCTTGTGAACGATACGGCAATCCAAACGAAGGACTGCCGCGTGCCATATTTCTAAAGGCGCTACTGGACGAGGGATCACTGGGAGCTTTCATCCACTACATCCACCGTCTTTCCGAAGAGCGTTTTCGAAATGATCCGCTCGCATTCACGGGTGCCCTACGTCGTGCAGGGGCTGCGCCGGAATTTTTGCAAGCTGATTACTTAAATTGGATTGAGGGCGAAATGACAAATCGGCTGCATGTTATTAGAAAGGTATCGCTAAGAGGCGGCGCGGCGCGGCGGCCATTCCAAGCTGAGTTGGCCGTGCTGAGAAGCCTTGGAATAGTCGGAGAATATCGATTAGGAGTTGGTTTGATTGTGAACTGGCCCGAACTACAGGAAGCAGTGACGTTCGCATACCAAGTGCATTAGCTTCTCTCCGCAAAGTGCAGAAAAACGCAACACAAAACCCGCCGAGCATTTCTGCGTCGGCGGGTTTTGAGGAAGTCTGTGAATGAAGGGTGTTTCCCGGGTCGAGCCCGGGAGTGGACTGTCTTTCGCAGGCCTGGCAGCGACCTACTCTTCCGCGTCTTAAGACGAAGTACCATTGGCGCTGGGGTGATTTACGGCCGAGTTCGAGATGGGAT
>JAYUSZ010000338.1:0-22727 GCA_043755435.1 Bryobacterales bacterium
AATCCGGTTCCGCAACTCTGTTGGAGGTTGATACATGGTTTCTTTCATGCCCAATGGTTCGTAAATATTCTGCTTGGCGAATTCTGGAAGAGACTTCCCAGACACAACGTGGACGATTTCTCCTAGCAGGATATAGTTGATGTCGCTATATATGAATCGCTCCCCAGGCGCTGCAACGGGCCTATCGATCAATGCTTTCTGGATGCCGGTTTCATAGCCTTTCCAGACGGGTTTCAAATCCAAATCGGGTCGAAGTCCGGAAAAATGTGTCAGCAGCAAACGCACAGTGATGTCGCTTTTCCCACCTTGGAATTTTGGAAGGTAGACGGTTACCTTATCGTTCAGCCGGACCTTTCCTTGTTCCACCAGCTTCATGATGGAGACCGAAGTGGATACAACTTTGGTTAAAGATGCACAATCGAAAATAGTATTTAACGTCATTGGTTCTTTCTGCGGAACCAATGCTCTGTTCCCGTAGGCCTTTTCATACAAGATGCGATCTTGTTGGCCTATAAGGATCACGGCACCAGGCAAGGCATCGCGGCTTACGGCGTCTTGAATCAGCTTGTCAATTTCAGCACTGGGATATGTTTGCGCAAAGCCTGCAATTGCGGCCAAAAGTGTTACGAGAATCGATTTCATGCCAGCTTCTTCGCCAATCCTTCAAGAGTCATTGCCAGGTCAATATCCTTTTGAGTAATGCCGCCCGCATCATGTGTTGTCAAATCTACTTTCACCTTGTTATAGGCGTTCAACCATTCTGGATGATGGTTCATTTTTTCGATCGCGATGGCCGCAGTTGCCATGAATCCAAATGCGTGGATGAAGTCGGGAAACTGGTATTCGCGGTGAAGTTTGCCAGCCACAACGGTCCAACCAGGAAGCTTGCTGAGGGTTGCCGAAATTATTGCTTCGGGAAGTTTGTCCATACAGCTATCATAGAGCGATGTCCCGCATTCTGCCCCGGCTCCGCTGGAACCTAGACATAATGCCTTCGCCAGTTGAAGACCGGCCAGGGTTAATGATTCGTGATTCGTACGGCTATTCCGGCCGCACTCTGATCCTTCCACCGCAAGTGGTCCCATTCTTGCAGTTCTTCGACGGAGAAACTGAAGAGAACGAACTGTCTGCTCAACTGGTGCGGGAAACCGGCGATTTGGCCATTACCCGAGTCAAGGATCAAGTTTGGGAAGCGCTGAGCCAAGCAGGATTTTTGGAAGATGAAGTTTACGCAAAGGCTCGGGAAGAAAAGCATCGTGAATTCGCTGAAGCGGAAGTTCGAGTGGCGAGCCATGCCGGTGGTGCCTATCCAGAAACACCTGAAGAATTGCGCACAGTGTTTAATGAGTATATGTCGGGGCAGGGTTCAAAGGGGCTTTCACAGGTAAAGGCCATTGCAGCACCGCATGTATCGCCATTTGGCGGGTACGATTCCTATAGATCAGCCTATTCTGCATTGCGGCCAAATCTGGATATGGATCGGACCTTCATCCTACTGGGTACGTCTCATTACGGAGAGCCTGGAAAGTTTGGACTGACTCGGAAAAACTACGTTACCCCTTACGGTGCTGCTGAAACACAAACAGCATTGGTGGATGAACTTCTGGCTAAGGCACCGGGCGCTATCGCTATGGAAGATTACTGCCACTCTTTCGAACATTCGCTTGAGTTTCAAACTGTTTTTCTGCAACATATTCTTGGGCCAAGAGTGCGCATACTGCCCGTGCTGGTTGGCTCCTTCGGATTGGATATGCAGAACAGTCAATTGCCGGAGAAGAACGAAGACACCGCCCGGTTCTTTGACGCATTGGGGGAATTAGGAAGCAGGCTTGGCAATAAGGCATGTTGGGTGTTGGGTGTGGATATGGCACACATGGGCCAACGTTACGGCGATGAATTTGAGGCGCGAGCAAATCAAGGGGAAATGTTGGAAATTGAGGCACTGGACAAGGCCAGAATGGATGCTATTGCCAAAAGCGATACCGCAGCGTATTGGAACCTTACTTCAGAAGGCGGCGATGATTCGTTGAAATGGTGCGGATCGGCTCCGTTCTACACATTCCTGAAAGCGGCCCCAGGTCTGCGTGGCACAGTTGAACATTACGAACAGTGGAATATTGATGAGTTGAGCGTGGTTAGTTTTGCGGGCATGACCTTTGTTTGATGAACGCAGCAGGCGCACTACGGCGTCGCGAACAGATAAATGCAATTTCTATTCAACTGGCGTTCCTCTTTTCATCTTTGTCGCGCTTTGCGATTCAGAATCAATTCAGAACGCCAGAAGAGTTAATCACCCTCGAGGACTAGATTTTTTGGGAAGTTGCTGGCCAGCAATTTGTCTTCCTATAAGAAGAGTCTCATGAGATTTGAGGACAACAACCTTCTAATTTTCGCAAGCTGCTGAAAAGTGGGCAGATTCATTTGGACAAGGGTTGTCACCGTCATATTTGGGGCTGCTGGGAAAGCAGGTTTATTCAACCAGCTTCCATTCTGCGTCCTCATACTTTGCTTCTGGTTCCCGCCAGCACGCGAATTTCGATGTTAATTGCCCGCCATCTACCAACAACGATGCTCCAGTGATGTAGCTTGCAAAATCACTCGCCAGGAAGACTGCGGCCGAAGCAACCTCTTCGGGGTAGCCGCCACGACCCAATGGAATTCCCTGAAAATACGATTTCAGGTATTCCGGTTGATCGAAGTATTGCTTTGTAAGGCGAGTGCGGATTAGCTCGGGGTTGATGGAATTTACGCGAATCCCGTATGGCCCCAATTCATTGGCTGCGGTATGCAGGATGCCCAATACACCCGCTTTACTGGCATTGTACGCGGTTAGCATCTCCTCACCGTCGTAGGAGTTTGTGGAAGCTGTGATCACTATGGATCCGCTTCGGCGTGGTTTCATTAAGCGGGCGGCGCTCTGTAGGGTGTTAAACACTCCGGTAAGGTTGATGGCGATGGTGCGATCCCAGGCTTCAGCGGTTGTATCCACCAATGCGGCAGGCATGCTGGTGCCGGCGTTAGCTACCAGGACTTCAACTTCTGCAACCTGGGCGAACGCCGCCTCAACCGATTGACGGCATGTAACGTCGACTATCAGCCCTTCGCTGCCGATCGATTTTCCTACTTCCATGGGTGATTCTTTTTCCAGATCGAAAATTGTCACTCGTGCATTTGCAGCGGCCAATGCTTTCGCAATTGCTTTTCCAATACCGTTCGCTCCGCCAGTGACCACGGCCCTGCGGCCCCCAAAATCAATTTGCATCTATTGCCAATCCTTCAAATAATAATTAATTTTAACGTCATTTTTGCTTGGAACTGATGCCCACAAGGTTGTATCTTAAAAGCACCATGGAAACTGCAATTCGAACTCTGGTAGTGGAAGATGAAAAACGCATCGCCGATTTTCTGAGCCGCGGTCTTGAGAGTGCCGGCTACAAGGTAGACTTGGCCTACGACGGACAAAGCGCTTTGGATTTGGTCCATGCTGCTGATTATGACCTAATTATCCTTGATCTGAATCTGCCCGATATGGACGGTCTCAAGGTTTTGGAACGTCTTCGGAACCGTAAAGTTTCGCCGCCGGTACTAATTTTAAGTGCCCGCAGCAATGTGGATGATCGCGTCAAAGGCCTGGAAATGGGTGCTGATGACTACATCACCAAGCCGTTCGCATTTGTGGAATTGTTGGCTCGGGTAAAGGCTTTACGACGCCGCGGCCAGCCTGTTCCAGAGCGTCTGCAAGTGGGTGAATTGTCTTTGGATTGCATTCGCCGCAAAGTAATGCGCGGGATGGATTCCATTGAACTGGCACCCAAGGAGTTCAGCATTCTGGAATACCTGATGCGCAATCCCGGCCGGCCTTTAAGCCGCACGATGATTGTGGAACATGTTTGGGATATGGATTACGACGGACTTACCAATATTGTGGACGTGTACATTCGCCACCTTCGCAGCAAGATTGACGATCACTATCCGGTGAAGATGATTCAAACAGTTAGAGGGATTGGATACCTGTTAGAAATGCCGGAAAAAGCCGCAATGGCTTCCTAACGTGAAAGACTAAGTGCGGGCAGGCTTCAAAGCCTGCCCATTAATTCTTCTTCACTGCAGCTTGTTCGCCCTTGCGGATTTCTTCGAAGTACTTCTGAACATAGGCCTGATGTTCCAGCGGCACTTCATCGCGGTGGATCTCGCCACCGGTCGACGCGTGTGCAGCACCTGACTGCGAATATTGGGTGCGCAATTGTTGCCTGCCTGAGGATACCTCCACCATCACATCACCCTTGATGTTCTCCGCGCGTTTACCCATGATCTCGCTGATTTTGCCCATGGCATTCAACTGCTCGGAGTACTTTGTATCCTTGTTGCCATCGGATTTCCCAACGCCGCTCTTGGCATCGGGTGATGCTTGCGCATCGGAAGAAGTCTTGTCCGACCCTTGACCTTGCGCGTCCTGTGACTTATCGCCGCCATCGCCAGCCTGCTCGCCCTGCTGCTCGCCTTTTTGACTATTCTGTCCAGATTGCTGTTGGCCGTCCTTGGCCATTTTCTGGCCGTCTTTCTGGTTGCCCTTTTGCCCTTGCTGAGATTGCTGCTGATCGTTCTCCTTATTGGGCATCTTGAGCTTGTTCATCATGTTGGCAAGAGCATCGCGCATCTTGTCCATCAGTGGATTGTCGCCTTGGCTACCATTTTGCTTGGCGTTTTTAGCGTCCTGATTCTTAGGCTGTGGAGAGCCGTCCTGCTTTTGCTGTTTTCCATTGTTGTCCGCATCGGACCCGCTACCTTCTTTTCCATCACTGGCATTGGCTTGGTCGCCTTTTTCGCCAGCATCTCCGGGTTCTTGAGGCATGTCTTTCGATACTTCGCCTGCCTTGCCGGCGTCCCGGCCGGGCGTCAAATCATTCACATCTGGAATATCTGGCGAACTCAGCAGATTATCCGGCAGCTTTTCCTCACCCATCTTTTCTTGATCATTGCCAGTGTCGTCCAAAGAAATTCCCAACTTTTCCAGTTCTTTGGCCAGCAGTGGATTGTTCTGTTTCAGCTTGGACAACTGCTTGGCCGCAGATGGTTTGAAAAACTCCAGAGCTCCGGTCACCATTGGTTTTTCCAAATCCAGTGAGTGCATCATGCCATATCGCGCAGCCAGCATGGTACCTGCAACCAGGGCCAAAACAGCGGCAGGATAAATAGAACGGGGCATTGCTAACGGTACGGCTGTTGGGATGTCGATTGACGGAATCAGGCCTGCAGTAGCAAGGCGTTGTGCTGCTGCAATTCCACCACTGGCATCTCGAAAATGATATGCCGTGGAAAGTGCGTCAGCAAGAGAAAGCTTGCGGTCCACCCTCTGCGCGGCCTCGTACATAGTTGGGGCACGGTGACGGAACCGGTAAGATCCAAGTGCAAGGATGGCAACAAACAAAAGTAGAGGCCAATACCAGTTGAGGACCTGTGTTCCCACCAGCAGTAGAACGATTAAGGCGGCTAATCCGAAACAAGCGGCATAAACGGTTTGGTGAACAAAAAGATGAGTGAGAATGCGCCGCCTTACAGTGGCTAGAAGTGCTTCCAATTGCGCGGCTGAATCCATGAGATCATTGTACGCTATGCAGGGATTGCAGCCAGACTTCCAGTTCCTAGAATCGAATGGAATTCGAATTCATTGTGCTGTTCAAGGAGCAGAGAACAGACACAATGGAACTATTTTGCTCCTCCATGGTTTTCCTGAATTCTGGTACGGATGGCGGCATCAGATAGTCGATTTGTCATGTGACTACCGCGTGGTGGCACCTGATTTGCGTGGCTTCAATCTTTCCGATAAGCCGACAGGCATTGAAAATTATCGAGTGAAGAATATTGTTGCTGACGTGGTAGGGTTGATTGCTAAGTTGGGCAACGAGCCGGTTACTGTAGTTGGTCATGATTGGGGTGGTGCGATAGCGTGGCCTGTGGCCGCTTTTCATAGCCATCTGATCCGCCGCTTAATCATCCTCAATGGACCACACCCCAGCACCTATGCTCGCGAGATCATTTTCAACCCTCAACAGCGATTGGCGGCCCAATATATTCACTTCTTGCGTCGGCCGGATGCCGCCCTGTATTTGGCGGAAGACAACTATCGCCGTCTTGTGCGTATGTCGGGAGTAACAGGGGATGAGGTTGAAATCTACATCAAGGCTTGGAGCCAACCGGGCAGACTGGATGCTCAATTGAACTATTACCGTGCCATGCCTTTTCCGCCGCCGCTTCCTGATTCAGAAGTTCTGAACCCGAAAATTCCTTCGCTCTACGTAGAAACGCCAACGCTGGTGATTTGGGGCGAACGCGATACTGCCATTTTGTCAAGCAATTTGATACAGTTGGATCACTATGTGCCGAATCTAAAAATACACCGGATTCCGACGGCAAGTCATTGGGTGCAGCATGAAGCACCTTTGGATGTGAATTCGGCCATCCGCACCTTCTTGACGAGCACCCCGTAGCCGTGACATCCTTCGAACCACAGTCATGAAACGCAGAGATATTTTCCCCATCGCCGCCGGTGCCGCGGCCCAAGTCGCAATGGCGCAGACCCAGAACCCAAAACGTGCTGCTGGCAAGAAAGTGTTGATGAAGGTTGGCACCCAAAATGGCCATTCCGATAACATGCTGAAAATATTTGCAGCTTTTGGGGTCAACAATATTTGCTCTGGAACCCTCTCCAACAAATTAGATGAAAAGTGGAGTGTGGATGGCTTGAAGCGATTCAAGGATCACGTTGGCAGCTTTGGTATTGCTCTGGATATTGTTCCGCTTCCTTTGAGTTCTGTTGTGGTGGAGCGTGCCGAATTGCCTGGAATCATGATGGCTTCCGGGGATCGGGATCGCGATATTGATACTGTCTGCCAAATGATCAAGAACGTTGCAGCAGCTGGAATTCCTTGTGTGAAGTACAACATGTCGATTCTTGGTGTTGTGCGAAACCCTCCGACGAAGGGTCGTGGCGGTGCGAATTATTCCACTTTCAACTACGCTACGGCGAACCAGGATACGCCATCGATTGCCGGCAAGGTTACGGATGAAATCTATTGGGAGCGCATTACGTATTTCCTGAACCGCGTCGTACCAGTGGCCGAAGAATACAAGGTAAAAATAGCTTGCCATCCCCATGATCCTGGTATGCCGCGCGACAAAGGATTCCGTGGTGTTCAAACGGTGCTAGGCCATGTGGAAGGGTTGAAGAAATTTATTTCGATCAAGGAAAGTAAATATCACGGACTCAACTTCTGCCAAGGGACGGTGAGCGAAATGTTGGAAAATCCCAACAAAGAAATTCACGACGTGATTCGTTATTTTGGTTCCCGCAAGAAAATTTTCAATGTGCATTTCCGTAACATTGAGGGCAAGTTCCTAAATTTCCGAGAGACCTTCCCCGACAATGGTGACGTAAACTTTCTGGAAGTGATTCGCACCTATAAGGAAGTGGAGTACGACGGCATGTTGATGCCTGATCATGTTCCCAAAATTGATGGCGACACTGGTGGTCAACAGGCGTTTGCTTACTGCTTTGGCTACATTCAAGCCTTGTTGCAAATGGTCCGTCAAGAAGCCTAAATGATTCCGTTGCGCATCGGAGGTGAACTTCGAGTCGTGGACACGGTTCCTGATTTCCCTCAGAAATCGCGCAAACCCACTGCCGCGGAGTTGGCCTCAGTTGTGGAACTGACGGGCCAGTGGCCCGGGGTACAAGGATTACAGGCCGATGGAAGTGTATCCGCTGGTCCCACCGGAAGTCCCTGGGTGAATGCCAATGCAGCGCTGATACGTATTGAACAATTCAAGAATCCAGGGAAGCAAATCTGGCTGAACTCAGCGGCTCCAGATGGTAAACCGACTCCAGCCACGCTGCAATTGCCATTTGCTGATGCGGCGCAATTCGGGGCTAGTTGGGTGGCATCCGATTTTGGTGACGATGGGACGAAACTAAGGACTGTTCTGTCGTTTTTTCAAAAACATCGCGAATGGTACCAATGGGAACCGGTCGGCGCACTTGGGATTGTTTCCAATTTTCGTTCAGGCCTTGAAAAAGAATTTCTCAATCTCGCTACCCGCCGGACCCTTTGCACGCGGATTTTGGATATGGCAAGGCCTCAGGGCTTGACGGGATTGAAAGGGATCGTTTGGCTGGATAGTAAGGTTCCAGATAACATAGCGATGTCGGTTTTCCGCAATTGGGCCGGCAGTGGTAATCTACTTGTGCTTCCCTTTGGGACCAAGCTGGAAGGTCCGAGCGTGGAGGAGCACGGGCATCAAGTCCACACCCTTGCAAAGGGGCGCATCGCGGTTCCACTTAGGCCTTGGAGCGACCCTTATACGTTTGTTCATCAAACTCATCTTCTGTTAAGCCATCGCCACGACGTGATGCGACTGTGGAACGGAGGATCGTTGAACCCCCACTACACTGCCTCAGCGGACGGAAAACGTGCCGTTGTGCAGCTTGTAAATTACACGGCGAAAAACACATCAAATGTTACTTTAGGGCTTGACAAGAAAATTCAAACAGCCACGCTGCATACCTTCGACGACGTGCGAGAATTGAAGTTTGAAACGGCTCGCGTTGGAGTTGAAATCCCGCTACCAACCGTCGGCGTTTACGCAGCTATTGAGTTTGAGATATGAGTCTTTCACGTAGAAACTTTGTTGCTACAACCACTGCTTCCATGCTGGCTTTGCAACCTGCAACTGCTGCTCCGGTGGCCGCGGTTTCGATGGCTCGTGCGCGCAGCTACAATCCAATCGGGTTGACGCCAACTATGGAGCGTCTCTTCGATGGTATTGGCGGCTTAGGCCGAATAGTTAAGAACAAAACGGTTGCTATTAAAGTGAATCTGACCGGCGCTCCGAATCTGCGAATGGGTCATTTCCCTTTGGGTTGGGCGCAATGGACGCATCCAACTGTATTGGGCGTGGCAGTCAGTTTAATGGGTAAAGCAGGAGCCAAGCGCATCCGCATTTTGGAAAGCCCTTGGTCCACCGCCGATCCGCTTGAAGAGTACATGTTGGAAGGCAATTGGGAACCGATGGATTTCGTCCGTGCGGCAGCCAATGTGGAATTTGAGAACACAAACTTTCTCGGTAATCACAAAAAGTATTCCCGTTTCGCTGTACCCAACGGTGGTCACCTGTTTACACACTATGACTTGAATCAGAGCTATGAAGACTGCGATGTTTTCGTGTCCATTGCCAAGTTGAAAGAGCACGCCACCGCTGGCGTGACTCTTTCCATGAAGAATTGCTTTGGCATGACGCCGTGCACAATTTATGGTGACGGGGCAGGCAAAGACGAACCCAGCCTTGTTCCAGTGGGTGGTCGTGGTTCCGTGTTCCATTCAGGCAAGCGTCCACCGTCACTTTCAGCGGTGCAAGAAAAGGATCCGAAATCTTTACGCAGTGACAAATATCGGATTCCCCGAGCAGTTGCTGATTTGGTTGCGGCGCGGCCCATTCACCTAGCAATCATCGATGGCATTGAGAGCATGGCTGGCGGGGAAGGCCCGTGGATTCGCGGTGTGCGGCACTGTTCTCCTGGCGTGCTAATTGCAGGAACTAATTGCGTTAATACAGATGCGGTAGGCACGGCTGTAATGGGGTTTGATCCCATGGCTGATTGTGGCACAGCACCTTTTGAAACCTGCGACAACACGTTGCGCTTGGCCGAAGAACTCGGTGTAGGTTCCCGTGACTTGTCTCGTATTGAAGTGGCGGGACTACAAGTTGCAGATGCCCGTTTTGAAATTCGCAAGAGTTAAGTTCTTTTTTGAATCAACTATCCACATGGAACACAAAACACTCCCGACTAGTGTCCTCATTCATATTTCGACAATTCTCAACATTCCGTTGAAGAGCCTGATCACCGTCATTGACCTGACGGATGAAGGAGGCACTGTTCCTTTCATTGCTCGTTACCGCAAAGAACAAACGGGCAATCTGGATGAAGTTCAGATTCAAGCCATTCAAGAAAAGCTGGAGTACTATCGCGAACTGGAAGATCGCCGTGCCACCATCCTTGCTTCAATTTTGGAACAGGGCAAGCTTACAGATGAATTGAAAAAGAAAATTGAAGTAACCATGGATAAGAGCGAATTGGAAGATTTGTACTTGCCCTATAAACCCAAGCGCCGGACAAAGGCTTCCATTGCCCGTGATCGTGGCTTGGAGCCGCTTGCAGTCTATTTAATGGAGCAGCAGGCAGGTGCACAATCTTTGGCGGAATTCGCCATGACCTTTGTCGATGCTGCAAAGGAAGTGGCTTCGGTGGAAGACGCGTTGGAAGGTGCCAGACATATTATTGCGGAAACGGTGAGTGAAACAGCCGAGTATCGCAAAGTTGTTCGATCCATGATGGGCGAACACGGAACCGTTACAGCAAAAGCGATTGATGGAGCGGAAGACCCTGAAGGGAAATACAAGATGTACGCGCAGTACAGTGAATCTGTGTCGAAGATTCCATCCCATCGCATGTTGGCCATTCGCCGCGGGGCGAAGGAGGGCATCCTCTATTTTGAGATTGAAGTAGAGCGTCCGCGTGTCCTCGATTATCTAAAAGCGAAAGTTCACAAAGCTCCGGGGGAATGGGCGCAGCACTTGAACGACGCCATTGAAGACGGATACGACCGGTTGATGAATCCATCGATTCAAACTGAAATCCGGCTGGACTTGAAAGATCGTTCCGATGAGGAAGCGATCAAAGTGTTTCGTGAAAATCTGGAAAACTTGCTGCTTGCTCCACCTGCGGGGACGCTTGCTGTTCTTGGCATTGATCCTGGAATTCGCAGCGGATGCAAGGTTGCCGTTGTCGACGAAACCGGAAAGCTGTTAGAGCATTCCGTGATTTATCCGCACGAGCCAAAGAACGATATTGTTGGTTCCGTAAAGATTCTTGCGGCCATGCTGCAGAAGCACTCCATTCGAGCCATCGCCATTGGAAACGGAACAGCGTCACGGGAAACGGATCAGTTTGTGAAGGACTTCCTGAAGCAGTCAGGGCTGGCTACTGTCTTTACTGTTGTTGTAAGTGAAGCAGGTGCGTCGGTCTATTCGGCATCAGAAATTGCAAGGCAAGAGTTTCCTGAGCTTGACCTCACAGTTCGTGGTGCCATCTCAATTGCGCGCCGTTTGCAGGACCCGCTTGCAGAACTTGTGAAGGTGGATCCCAAGGCTATTGGTGTTGGCCAGTACCAGCACGATGTGGATCAAAGGAAGCTAAAACAAGGTTTGGACGCAACAGTGGAGTCCTGCGTGAATCGTGTAGGCGTGGATTTGAACACGGCCTCCTGGGCACTGTTGAAACATGTCTCTGGCATTAGCGAGCGAACCGCGTTGAAGATTGTTGAGTTCCGCAATGAAAAGGGTCGATTTCCTTCGCGCACCAGTCTGATGGCTGTGCCTGGATTTGGTCCTAAGACATTTGAACAGGCAGCTGGATTTCTTCGAATTCGCGGTGGGGAAAATCCTCTGGACATTACCTCTGTGCATCCTGAATCCTATGCGGTTGTGGAAAGGATTGCTGCGTCTCTTGGCGTAACAGTTCCAGAACTGATCTCTAAACCTGAACTCGCTGAAAAAATTGATCTCCAGAAATTTCAGACAGAAACGGTGGGCATTTATACGCTTACCGATATTCGTGAGGAGTTGCGTAAGCCAGGCCGCGATCCTCGAGAGCAGTTCACCGTAGCTAGGTTTCGTGATGACGTGAAGGAGATTAAAGATCTAACGGAAGGCATGGTGCTGGAAGGCGTGGTCACAAACGTTACTCGATTCGGAGCGTTTGTCGACATCGGCGTTCATCAGGATGGGCTGGTTCACGTTTCCGAAATTTCACACAAGTTTATTACCGATCCCTCGGATGCTTTGAAGGCCGGACAGATCGTCAAAGTGCAGGTGATGAACTTCGATTCCAAAGCAAAGCGAATCGGGCTTTCGATCAAGGCATTGGAAGTGGCACCCGCTGTGAAAATCAAGCATGGTGGGCCACCGCAGAGGCAACAGCGTCAGCAACAACAAACTACGCAGCCGCCGCCTAAACTAAAACCAACGATGGATGACAAAATCGCCGCTCTGGCTGCAAAGTTCAGCAGGAAGTGATAGCACCCAGGCAGCATTGTTGAATGTTGCCTGGATCGGTTGGACAAAGCAGATTGTCTGCGCGAACGCCGTCTTGATATTGCAGAACAGCCAGTTGGCCGGCAGCGCCGTTCAACTTGTGTAATCTGGCAAAAGTCGATTCATCAAGCAGGCCATCAATGATGATGGTCTGTAGACGATCCAGATTATGTCTGTCTCCTGGCATTGCAGGCAACTCCCTGGCAATGCGCGGAGTGAGACCAATCACTTCAATATTTTGATGGGCACAAAGCGCCCAAAGCCGGTCTGGATTCTCAATGGTTTTCGGGTCGAACAATACGACAGTTGCTCCTAGAGCTAATGCGCCAAGAAGCATCCATGGATCTTTGCCGAACCATCCGAATCGGCTGCCCCTGCCTACGTTGCCGACGAATGCCAAATCCAAAGCAGCTTTAATCACAAACGCTCCGTGCGTCCGTTGATCAAGAAGAATGGCCTCTGGTGGCAATGGAATTGGAGGCAAATTGTTGGGTTGGTGATTCAGCGAATCCCATGGGTCTGTCTCAATTGTGAAATCAGGATCCTTCGATTCGGTTGCGATAGCACCAATTCGCGCACTGGCAACTAGAGCCGCTATGGTTTCAAGCGTTGGGTTTTTAGGAATGACAACTTGACCGCCTAGTATGACGCCGTCATTCAGGAATGTTGTAGCAGCGCGGCGGGATACTGCTGAGAATGCCCGGTAACTCCACGATCGCGATTCGCCTTGTTCGTTTTCCCAAGCAAGTGCAATTTGTGAGGACGGAGCGTTTTCAGTAATCAATCGCGACGCGTTAAGGGTTCCGCCATGAATCCAATCGGGCGAATATAGTCCACCACTGCAACAAGCTTCCTCGAATGGTGTTTCCAGGCGAATTCGGAGGAATGTTAACATTTGGTGGGTAAGCCAGGTTGGTTCTTCAATTGATTTCTGATATAGCGCAGGATAGTCTTTCAACCCTGTAAGGCGAAGAAAATGGCCAAGCTGTGACTTTTGAGCCAACGCTGGATCGGGGGGGTGTGCTGGCATGTAATTTAGTTTTTCAATTCGTCAATAAAAACATAAGCGCCGAACTTCGCCTGGAGTGGACCGCGCCCCCATCGATTTACTTTCCACTTAGCCCGAAGAAATGCTGCGTCCGGGAAATTGGAAATGTCTACTAGCAGGGCGTAAACTCCCTTGTAGAACTTCTGCGGAAACTCGGCGATCGGCTTGGCGCTCCATTCTTTGCCATCGGCGGAAGAGTGGATTACAACATCAAGGCTGGATTGTTCTGTAGCTCGTGTAACGCCCAGAGTTAACTGAAGCATTTGTTTCGTACCTGCGGGGAGTGGCAGTGGTAGGCTTTCTCCATTTGCTTCAAGAGTTCGTTCTTCTATTAGGAATACTGGCTTCATGCTTGTGTTAATTTGCGGAGCCTACTGCCCGCTTCCTCCAGCGTCTCATACTTCTTGCAGAAGCAGAATCTAACAATTTGCGCACCCTTGCCGTTGCCGGAAAAGAAGCTGGAGCCTGGAACAGCGGCCACTCCTACTTCGTTGATCAGGTGCCGTACGAATGTGGTGTCGTCTGCAAAGCCGAATCGCGAAACGTCCGTCATTATGTAATAGGCACCAGTTGGTTTGAAACAATGAAATCCTGCTGCTTTCAGCAAACCCATCAGCTTGTCCCGTCGTCCGACGTAATGGTCTGCTAAATCTCTATAAAATTCATCTGCCTGATTCATGGCAAGTACGCCAGCATGTTGCAACGGGGTTGCGGCACCTACTGTTAGAAAGTCGTGAACCTTGCGAATCGAATCGGTCAAGTCTGGTGCGGCAATCACCCAGCCCACACGCCAGCCGGTTACGGAGTAGGTCTTGCTCATACTATTGACGATCACAGCACGTTCCCGCATGCCAGGAATCGTCATGACGGGAATATGTTCGGCACCATCGTAAATAATGTGCTCGTAAATTTCATCGGTAATGCACAAAGCGTCATGTTCCTGGCAAAGGTGCGCAATGAATTCCAAATCTGCACGCGGAAACACGCGGCCCGTTGGGTTGTTTGGAGTATTCAGGATTACGGCTTTGGTTCGTTTGTTGAAAGCGCGCCGCATTTCTTCGTGGTCGAATGTCCAGTCGGGTGCGTGTAGCGTGATCAATCTGCGGGTTGCTCCGCAAAGCAGAAGATCAGGATGGTAATTTTCGTAGTACGGCTCAAAAGTGATCACTTCATCGCCGGCATTCATGGTTGCCAGCAGCGTAGCAACCATGCCTTCTGTTGATCCGCAAATCACAGTTACTTCCCGTTCTGGATCGATGGTAAGCCCGTAGTGTCGTTGGTACTTTTGTGCAATTGCTTCCCGCAACGGCTTAATGCCCCAGGTGATTGGATACTGGTTGTGCTCGGCTGTTATTGCTTCAATCGCTGCCTGTTTGATTTGCGGCGGGGCTGGGAAGTCAGGAAAACCTTGCGCCAGATTTACAGCTTTGGCAGGTATTGCCAGGCGAGTCATTTCCCGGATCACACTTTCAGTGAAGTCCGCGGTTCTATCGCTTCTGAACTTTGCTCTTTGCATTCTTCGTGGTCTTTTGTTTCGTACTGTTGGCGGATTTATTCGCTATTGGTTTGGGTGGCGGTTGCGGTGCCAGTTCCGGAGAAATTGGATCATTCATTGCCAATAGCTGTTCGCGTTCTTTTGAATAGAGAGTTCTGTACAATTCTCCATTGCGGATCACGCTCTGCACATAGTCGCGAGTTTCATCGAATGTGATGGTTTCAATGAATTCCGATGGCTCACGAAACTGTCCGAAGGTGCGCCATTTAATCACTCGAGTTCGGCCCGCATTGTAAGCTGCAAGCGTTTCCACCGTACTGTTGTCCAGCGAATCCATCATCATTCGCATGTAGTAGGTTCCCATGTTCAAATTGATCTCGGGCCTGGTCAACATGCCTATTTTGAAAGGACCAAGTCCCAAGCGCTGTGCCAATTCGCGGCCTGTTGCGGGCATCACTTGAGTTAATCCGTAAGCATTGGCATGGCTAACAACTGTTGGGCTGAATTCCGATTCCTGACGAACTAACCCTGCCATTAAATAAGGATCAATGGAGCGCTTCTCACTAAAACGGATCAAAGATTGGCTGTAGGGCATGGGAAATGCCAGCTTCCAAAAGACCTCGCCTGTTTCTGAGATGGGCAGATTCAAATAGTTTGGAACGGTTCCCTTAATGTGTCGGATTCCACGGTCAATCAGACCCTGACGATGCATCATCTCCGCAAGGAAAATTGCTAGTGGCACACTTTGCCCCTCACGCCTTACCACCATGCGCAATTCGGCTTCGCCATATTCCTGCAGTCCGGCGCTTTCCAAAACACGAGCCCTTGCCATGGACCATTGGGCGGTTGGGGAAACCTTGAAAGAAATTAAGTTCTTTTTGTCTGGAAACGCCAACCTTGCCAGCCAACCGCTAATAACGGGGCTTTGCCCAGACTGTATCAATTTCACGTCATTCAAACGCCTTCGGCTTTCCATGGCGTAGTAGGTGTTTGGAAATTTCTCGAACGCAGCTTCATAGTAGCTACGAGCCCCTTCAATATTCGATTGCCGTTCGGCGCTGCGTCCTAAAAAGTACAACGCAGCATTTGCCTTTTCCGAATGAGGGAACTGTTCCAGATGCGCCCGCAGCAATTCCACAGCATCGCTGCGATGCCGTAGATAGCTGCTCCAGACAACTTTCCAATGGCAGAAGGCCGCTTTCGGTTCCTGAGGAAAAGCTGCGGCGCAGGCTGCATAGATTGGTTCATACTCGGTGTACCGGTTGTCCAATAAATAAAAATACCCAGCGTCCGTAAGGGCACTGAATCGCCATTTGGAAGTTGGATGACGTTGCGAAAGTTGCTCCAGAGCCTGTTTCATTTCGCTTTCACGATCCAGCCGTTTCGCAGAAGCGAACATATAATAAAGTCTCTCGGCGTCGGCATTAGGACTAGCCGGGTTCAAATTACGAAGCACCGTGAGAGCCTTTTCTCGAGCTCCTGAAAAATAATCAGCCGCTCCCATCCGGACGTTTACTAATTCCTTGTCTGGGCCAGCGAGCGAAGCACTTGCAATGTTGATATCTTCCCTGGCAAGGCCGGGACGTGAGGGCAGTAATCGCGCAATGCGATCGAGCCAGGTTGCTGCAGGTGTGCCCGGAAACTTCGATCCTAACTTCATCCGCAGAATGGCAAGTTGCCCGGACGCTTTGACCGATTCGGGAGATGTAGGATACCCGAAATAGACGCGTTGAAATGTCGTAGCGGCTTCCAGGGGACTGCCTGCTTCGTTCAGCAATTCACCCAATAAATAATCACCTTGAGGCTGGGGAAGCTCAGCAGAATGCTGCTTCAATAGATTCACTCCAGTCCGAGGATCGCCCTTTTCCTTTGCTGCCTGAGCTCCTAAGATCGCGGCCTTGCCATACAACGGAGTAGGAAATCGTGTGGTCCAAATCGGAAGCAATACTGCGAGCGTTCCATCAAAGTTCTTCAACCCAAATTGCGCAGAAGCGTCAATCCACGAGGCAACATCGCCAACTGCCGGTAGTTTTTGACCTGCTGAGCGCGCCATCCGGGAGGCCTCTTCAAACTGCTTGGCGTCCAATGCAGCTTGTGCCATTGCTAATTGCGCAGGGGCAATATTTTGAGCTGCGCAGGCTGCCAAGGCAGAACGCACAGAAGTCTTGCGCCAGCTTTTAGCAGTATCTATGCATGGTTCCGCGACAAGCTGCAATCCAACCATCACCCCTGGCAGGATGAAGCTAAAGCATCGGACCAGGATATTCAGTACCCAATAATTTTGCATCATCATTTGCCAATGTACGAATCAATTCCAAGTGAAGGTAATCCAACATATTTGAAGAGCGGTTAAAAAACTGACTGGCGAACTCAGTTCGCAACGAATCGATTTCCCCATGCAGCGCGGAGTAGAGTGCTCTTCTTCGCCGACCTGCGCGGACATCCAACGGACGATCAAGGAGCAGCTCCGCAGTCTTCACTCTTGCAAAGTGCCTGGCGCTTGCATGGAGTTTTTGATCCTCAACGCTGAAGTTTCCAACAGCAGGTACCAAACCACCACTATTGCCTAAAGACGATCCTGAAGCGATACTCACCAATAGTTCCAGTGCTGGTAAGTCTACCATTAGCCCTTCGGCATACAACACTGCCATTACTTTCCCCTTGTTCTGCAAAGGTAGAAGATGCGCCTTCTTGATATCCGGTGCTTGAAACGCCTTGCTTATTGGCGGAGAGAGTTCCGCCGCGCGGCGCAAAGCTGTCACCGTTTCGCCAGTATCAACCACGGATTGAAATGCCGGTGCTTCGTGAAGTGGAATGACAGTCATGGTCAAGGAAGTCTCTGGAATTCCGTGCACTGCAACACAGCAAATACTCCCAGCTTCAATCAAGAAGAGTGCGGAGCTATCCGAAAATTTCGCGGCAGCTTCAACAAGCGCTAATCGCCATTGTTTCTGGTTTTCAGCGCGATCTAGCCAACGTGCAGCCTGAGCCATGGTGAAAATTGAGTTTTGATTTCGCTCATTCTTCCACTGCCCAGCTAGGGATGCTTCCAATTGAGGACGCAACGCTTCCCAAGTTTGATCCAGCGTTCCGCGAAGGAGAGAAGTTGCATCCATGGTCTGTACTTACAATTCTATCCAAATTGTTTTATCCTCTGGACAATGTTCCGCTTGTTTCTTGTTGTTCCTCTTTTCGCTGTTGCCATTTATGGACAGCTACCCAAACGCTACACGTGTCTTAAAACCAATCCGCCAATAAAAATAGACGGCAAGCTTAATGACAAACAATGGAAGCAGGCAGCTTGGACCGATTGGTTCGTCGACATTGAAGGCGATACCAAACCGAAGCCACGATTCAATACCCGCGTGAAAATGCTTTGGGATGACCAATATTTTTACATTGCCGCTGAACTGGAGGAACCCCATGTTTGGGCCACTCTAACTGAGCATGACTCCGTCATTTTCCGCGACAACGATTTTGAAGTTTTCCTGAATCCCACCGGAGACACCAATAACTATTTTGAATTTGAGATGAATGCCTTGAATACAGGTTGGGATCTATTCCTGCCCAAGCCTTACAACAAAGGCGGTAAGGCAGATAATGGCTGGATCATACCAGGGCTGAAGACGGCTGTGAACATCCAAGGGTCACTGAATAGCTCGCAAAAAAAAGATCACGGATGGACACTGGAAATTGCTTTTCCATGGGATGGATTTCGTCACCAAAGTTTTGCCGCCCCTCGCCCCAAGCCAGGCGAGGAGTGGCGAATTAACTTTTCCCGAGTGGAATGGCAGCATTCCATCGTCAACGGGAAGTATGAAAAGATACCTAAAACTCCCGAAGACAATTGGGTTTGGTCACCTCAGGGAGTTGTAAATATGCACATCCCAGAGAGATGGGGATTCGTACGTTTTGCCAACTAGGCCGTTAGAAATGTTTCAATGCTAGCAATCTCAAACTCCGACAATCGGAAGTCCAGTGCCCCGGCGACTCCCGGAACCTGACCCGCTCCACGAACACCAACAATGGCCGCAGTCACTTCCGGCCGGCGAAGCACCCAGGCAATGGCCACCTCTCCGGGAGTCCTACCGTGCGCTTTACCGATAGTTCTTAACTGCTCCGCCAAAGCCAGATTTAGCGTGAGCTTTGGTTCCTTAAAATCAGGAAGATTACGCCGGAAATCATCATCGGGAAATTTCGCAATGCGTTCTCGCGTCATTGAACCCATCAGCAATCCATTGCGCATTGGAGAGTAGCTAATCACGCCAATGTTGTTCGCCCTGGCATAAGGCAGAATTTCTTCCTCAATGCCACGTACCAACATTGAATAGGGTGGCTGCAAGGAAGTGATGGGGGAAATTGTTTGGGCCCGCTTCATTTGGGCCACATTGAAATTTGAAACACCAATCCAGCGCACCTTCCCCTCGCGCTTCAAATCGGCCATGGCGGTCCAACCTTCTTCAATATCTTCGTCGGGTTCGGGCCAATGAATCTGGTACAAGTCGATAACGTCCAGCTTTAATCGCCGCAGGCTGTCTTCACATTCGCGCTTGATCGAATCTGCCTTCAGACACTTTACGATTTGCCGATCCGCGTTCCAAGTTCGTTCACATTTGGTGAACAGGTAGGGCCGCTTGGTCATTCCATCCAGCGCTCGGGCAACCACATCCTCGGAATGTCCCAGACCATATACCGCTGCGGTATCAATCCAATTCATCCCCGCGTCAATTGCTGCACGAATTCCGGCGACGGACTCGTTGTCATCCTGCGGTCCCCATCCAAAAGCCCAGCCACCACCACCAATCGCCCATGCTCCTATGCCCACCGGAGTGAGAATTAAATCACTGTTTCCAAGTTGTTTCGTTTGCATCCATACCTTTGTAGCATGTCGAATGCTGTAAACTCCAAAAGAACGTGTCTACTGAACCTTCTCCTCGCGAACTCACTTTCAAAGCAATTGCTTTGGGACTGTTTTTATCTCTGGTCTTTGGCGCGGCCAATGCCTACTTGGGTCTTAAGGCAGGCCAAACGGTTTCCGCTACCATTCCCGCAGCTGTAATCGCCATGGCATTGTTCCGGCTTCCATGGTTTAAAGGAACAATCCTCGAACAGAATATTACTCGCACCGCGGCTAGCGTCGGCGAAGCTCTTGTTACTGGCGCAATTTTCACTTTGCCTGCGTTTGTGATCACCGGTATGTGGACAGATCTGAAGGCTAACTATTGGGAGGCATCGGCAATTCTATGCGCCGGTGGTCTTATCGGAGTGTTTTTCATAATTTTTCTGCGCCGACCCTTATGTGTTGATGCCAATCTGCCATGGCCGGAAAGCGTGGCAAGCGTTGAAATTGTGAAGGCAGGAGAGTCTGCCGATTCCTCAGCGCCCACGCTCGTCTTCGGCTCAATGGCTCTTGGAGCAATGGTCCAAGTATTTAAAAGCGATAAGGGTATCCCTGTTCTGAAGGAACTGGCTGAAGGGTTCATCACTTTTCCTAGAGCTTTAGTGAATCACTTTGGTTTTGACAAAGCGTCGCTTGGCACGGTGACTCATACTGGTGGAATTTCCTGGGCAACCCCGGCATTGTCCCCAGCATTGATCGGAATTGGCTACATCATCGGTCCTGAATATGCTTCCGTAAACGCAGCGGGAGGAATTCTCGCCTGGTGGGTACTCATCCCACTTCTCCTCTTCTTCGATCCTGATTTTGCTCAGCGCCTTGGTGGTCCAGAAAAAGTTTCGGGCCAAGTAGCTTCATTCACAATCTGGTACAACATTGTGCGCCCTGTGGCCGTTGGCATGATGCTGGTGGCGGCAGCCCGTACCTTGTTCGGCATGCGCGAAACTCTTGTGGTTTCCTTGAAAGGTGCCTGGAACGCATCCCGTCAGTCTGCCGGTACCGTAAAACTTGATCGCACCGAGCAGGACATTCCACCTCAATGGGTAATCGGCATGTCCGTTGTCTTAACCATTGTTCTTGCTTTCATTTATCATTCCTTCACAAATGGCTGGCCTTCGGCGATTGCGGCATCGATTGTGATGGCCATCGCCGGTTTCGTGCTGTCCGCGGTTGGTGGGTACCTGAGTGGATTGGTTGGAGTCTCCAATCAGCCAACCTCCGGGCTTACGCTTTCCGCCTTAGTGCTTGCCGCTTTGGTGATGATTGGTTTGGGTGTTCATGGTCCAGAGGGCGTAGCGGCTGTTCTTGGTGTTGCCGGTGTTGTCTGCGTTGCGGTTTCCACCTCTGGTTCACTTCTGCAGGATCTTAAGGCTGGTCATTTGTTGGGTGGTACACCATGGAAAATGCAGGTGGTGGAAATCATCGCGGTGGTCTTGCTGTCTTTCTTCTTAATAGGACCCATCATCGCCCTGCATGAAGCCAACCTTGCTTCAGGCGGAATCGGCGGTCGCGAACTTCCTGCTCCGCAGGCGGGATTAATGGCTCAACTCGCCAGGGGGATCGTAAACGGCGACATGGCCTGGGGTCTTTTGGGAGCTGGAGCCGCCCTCGGTGTAGTTCTGATTTTGTGCGGTGCCAGGGCACCAATGCTTATCGCCGTTGGCATGTATCTGCCATTTGATACTTCGGCTGCAATTTTCGCGGGTGGATTGATTCAGTGGATTGCCAGGAAGTTTACGGAAAGCGCCACCGATAAGGAAAAGCTTCAAGCCCAGGAAACAGGAACATTGCTGGCCTCGGGTCTGATTGCAGGGGAAGCCATCGCTGGGATTCTGCTTGCCGTGACATTTCTTTCTGGTTTTCCCTACCTGCTTAAACTGAACTTAGGTGCAACAATAGAAGGTTGGTTATCCCTGCTTACCTTCGTCGGCTTGGTTTTACTTCTCACAGGGTTGCCCGTTAAGTATGCAAAGCGCAAAATATAGAGTGTGAACGCCTTCCCTTCATGAGAAATTACTTTCAGCTCTACAAATCTACGTTGTACCTTGCTTGCCTTCTGCCCATGCTCCTTGCTGTCTTACTATTTGTGACTGGCACTTTTTGGCTGGTGAAGACCAAACCATTTCGCAACGGTGGAATCGAAAAACTTGCCATTGTAAAAGAGATTAATCCCCGTCCTAACAACGGTGCTGAACTTAGCTACTACTATTGGGATGACAATTCCAAATCGCACGAGTTTCGGGCAGTAGTTCCCTCGCAGTGGAAGCTTTTCGCAGACAATAATCGCCAAGTACCGATTACTTACCTTCCAGAAAATCCAAACAGACACTTGATTGGCGGAGTTCGTGATATTGAAAAGGAGGCAGCACCAGGAGAATATATGCGG
Source organism: Bryobacterales bacterium (assembly GCA_043755435.1). GTDB lineage: Bacteria > Acidobacteriota > Terriglobia > Bryobacterales > Bryobacteraceae > JANXSF01. Next base: position 21,974 of record JAYUSZ010000338.1, read on the forward strand.
ATGGCGGCCGCATTCTTGATTTTGTGGGCGATGGGCTACTTCGGGTTCTTGTACATAAAGCTAAAAAGAATTTTTGATGTTGTACGAACAGGAATTACTCTGCCCTCGACGGTTGCTGAATGGGGGAGAAGTCCTCAATCGAGCGGGAAACCAGATCAACTTAAGTATCATTTTAACGGCGCGGATGGCAGGTGGTATGAAGGCCGCAGTCTTTCCTTGCCCGAAAATGTCTTGCTGAAATTTCCCCCTGGCAGCAGGATTACCATTTGTTTTGACGCTGCTAATCCATCTTTTCACCAAGTGGACATTTTCGGTTTGCGCAAAAAAAAATAGAATCATATCACCGATGCCATATCTGGTGAATTTCATGAAACAATAAAAGTGTTGCCCATCATTCCACTTTTCTTGCGCGCTCTTGCTGGCTTGGAAACCGGCATAATTGGTGCGCTAGTGCTGTTAGGGTGGTTCATACTCGACGCCCTTTATCAGGGTCAACACTGGTATGCTTTCCCGAACCTCTGGGCTACAATTTTTTTCGGAAATGATGCGTTTGCAATGAGGGCAGGTCGGGCTACTGCTGCGGGCATTGCGGTCCACCTGACGAATCTTGGCTTAGCCGGACTCCTGTTTGGAGTTGTCTGGCGATGGAACTCGCACTTTTTGACCAGCCTGCTTGCAGGACTGATTTGGTCAATGCTCTGGCATTGGGGGATGAGTGTTGGTCTTTGGAAAACATTTTCCCCATTAGTTCCCC
>JAYUSZ010000339.1:0-22676 GCA_043755435.1 Bryobacterales bacterium
GATCCGGACAGTTGCCGAGGAAGGCGTTGTGTTTCAAAGCCACCTGGATGGAAGTAAGCACACCTTTACACCGCGATCGACTGTAGATATTCAATTAGCTTTGGGTAGCGACATCATGATGGTTCTGGACGAATGCATTGAATATCCGGCGGCATACGACCGGGCGAAATCTTCGACTGAACGAACAGTCCGGTGGGCTCGGCAAGCGTTTGAGCACCATCGTCAGCGACAGGAGTCTCTCGCTACACGACACGCCTTATTCCCGATCGTGCAAGGAGGGATGTATGCCGATCTGCGGAGGCAGTGTGCTGAAGAATTGTTGGAACTGGATGCTGAAGGCTATGCCATTGGTGGGTTATCGGTGGGCGAACCTCGGCCGGAAAGTTTGGCGATGGCAGAATTAACAACTCCCCTCCTGCCATTGGACCGTCCGCGATACGTGATGGGAGTGGGGATGCCCGAAGAACTCCCCGAATATGTAGCGCATGGGGTGGACATGATGGATTGCGTGCTACCTAGCAGGAATGCACGAAATGGCTGTCTTTTCACGTCAACGGGCAAAGTGCTGATCAAGAATGCCCAGTATAGGGAGGACCATAGACCTATTGATGGTACTTGCGATTGCTACACCTGCAAGAATTTTACCCGTTCGTACTTGAGACATTTGTTCCTGGCGCAGGAAATTTTGTACTCAGTACTTGCGACAATACATAACATCCATAGTTACCTTGACATAATGCGCAGGATAAGGCAGTCTATTCTCCTTGGGGCCTTTCCCGAATTTTTGACATCGGCCCGAGCCGTAAAACTGGAAGATACTGATTGACCTTAGCCTTTTTTTTACAATTGACAGCGCCCAACGCGAACGTAATGTTGGGATATATTCCAGTGCTTCTGGTATTCGCAATCTTCTATTTCTTACTGTTCATGCCAATGCAGAAGCAGAAGAAGCAGCTGGCGGACATGGTGGCTGGTTTGAAGAACGGTGACACGGTGGTCACCAATGGCGGTATCATCGGTAGTATTCAAACGATTAACGACGACGGCACGCTGATCATCCGCGTGAAGCCTGACAACCTCAAACTGCAAATCGCAAGAAGTTCAGTGTCCAGTTTGTTCAGTGATCGGGCTGCAAAATAAGTTTAAGACAGGAAAAGCGTTCTTTTTTATGAGTAAGAATCTAACGACAAAAACGATGGTCATCATTGCCATCATTCTGGTTTGCATCTACGGAATTATTGGACTGCCTAAGTCTAAGGATGAGTTGATTGCCAATTGGAACCAGAATATTAAGTTGGGCTTGGATCTGCGCGGTGGAAGCCACTTGGTGCTGCAGGTACAAGTTCAGGATGCCTTCAAGGCAGAAGCTGATCGAATTATTGAAGCGTTGAAAGACCAGTTCAAGAAGTCGGGTGTTGATTATGCCTCGATGGATCGTAACGATCCGATGAAGCTGGAAGATGCCGAAACGATTCAGATCAACATTAAGGGAGTGGCCAACGACAAGGTCGCGGCCTTCCGGGAAGGGGTGGGTTCTAACTTCGCCGATTGGACGCTGACTTCGGTGAGCGGAAACGATTACCGAATGAATATTAAGCCGACTGCGGCATTAGTCTTGCGGCGCGATACGATTGACCGGGCGAAGAACACGATTGAGAATCGCGTAAATGGCTACGGGTTGACGGAAGCAACAGTGCAACAGCAGGGTCGGCGCGATGCGGAAAGCGAAATTATTGTGCAGATGCCGGGCGTGGATGATCCAGGCCGTGTAAAGGCATTGTTGCAAACTGCGGCGATGCTGGAAATTACTGGCGTGAAGGACGGTCCATTCCCTACGCAGGATCAGGCCCTCGCCAAAATGGGTGGCATTATGCCTCTTGGTACAAAGTTGGTGAAGCAGGCATCGCGGCCTGGTGATTCCGGGGAAACCTGGTGGTTGGTAAACCGGTCGCCAGTGGTTACTGGACGGGATTTGCGGAATGCGCGTCCCAGCCGTGATGAGACAGGTAAGTGGGAAACTTCTTTTACTCTCTCTCAAGATGGTGGCAGGCGATTCGGCGTTTATACCGAGGCAAACATCAACAACAAGCTGGCGGTTGTTCTGGACAACCAAACCAGAAGCGTGGCAACCATCAATGGAAAGATTGAGGATAGTGGCCGCATCATGGGTCAGTTTAGCGAACCCGAAGCCAGCGATTTGGCTTTGATTCTGCGTTCTGGTTCCTTACCAGCAGGCATTCTTTATTTGCAAGAACAAACAGTTGGACCTTCCTTGGGTGCTGATTCTATCCGCAACGGGTTGACGGCAGGCCTTGTTGGAGTAGGACTTGTGGTACTGTTCATGTTGGTCTATTACAAGAAGGCTGGGATTAACGCGGTGTTGGCGTTGATTCTTAATGCGATCATCCTGATCGCCTGCCTAAGCTATTTTGGCGCTGTGCTTACGTTGCCTGGTATTGCTGGAATCATTTTGACAATCGGCATGGCGGTGGATTCCAATGTTTTGATTTTTGAACGGATTCGGGAAGAGTTGAGGGCAGGGAAAGGCGTGATTGCCGCAGTTGACGCGGGATTCTCAAAAGCCTTCCTGACAATCATCGATACCCACGTTACAACTGTGGTTTCCTGCGCGTTCTTGTTTGTGTTTGGAACCACGGCGGTTAAGGGCTTCGCCATTAGTTTGGTGATTGGCTTGATTGCTAACATTTTTACAGCCGTTTTTGTATCGAAGGTGATCTTCGACTATGAACTTGGCGGCAAGAAGCAAGTTGAGAGCTTGAGCATTTAGATATTTCACTTCTCAGTTCAAGAATGTTTCTGAGTATAATTACTCTGAACAGAAATTGGACGGGAACTCTTAAGGATGAACCGGTGTCTATAGTAGTAGGCGCCTAAAAGAAGACGCTCGATGGAAATTTTTAAGAATACAAACTTTGACTTTTTGGGCAATAAATGGCCCTTTATTATTGCCAGTCTGGTATTGACAGCAGCTGGTTTGGGTAGTTTGCTGATGAAAGGCGGCCCCAGGTACGGAATTGATTTTAACGGCGGGACTTCCACCTCTGTTACATTTGCCACTGATCCGAACGAAGAGGAAATCCGGCGGGTGCTTTCAGCAAAGATACCCGGAGAAATTGTGGTGCAGAAGATTCAAGGCCAGAATGAAGTGATGATCGGCAGCGAGGTTCAGGACGAAAAGCAACTGAACACAGCACGCGAAGCGATCTATTCGAGCCTTGCGGAAAAATTCAATCCGGATCCAAAGAAAATGGACATCAACAATTCCGGACAAGCTGCGATTGCTGACCAGATTCGCGACGGCTTAGGTCGCGCGGGCGTAAACCTCTCGGATAACCAGTTGCAGGACATGGTTAAGGCCATTTTGCAATTTCGTGATTCAAGACAGGGGATAATTTCCAACTTTGATTCTCTATCTGGTGTGGCTGGCGTAACTCCGGCGGTGATTGGAGTGTTGAAGAATACGTTGACAGCGGCACCGTACAATATCCGCCACTTCGACCTTGTAGGCCCCAAGGTTGGTCGTGAATTGCGCACCCAGGCCTTAACCGCCACATTGCTGGCTTTGACCGGTATGTTGATTTACGTTGCACTGCGATTTGAGCTGGTCTACGGTGCTGCCGCAGTAATCGCCGTTTTCCATGACACAATCATCACAGTTGGATTATTTTCTCTTTTCAACAAGCAGATTGACCTTCCCGTGATTGCGGCTCTGTTAACTTTAGTTGGCTTCTCAATGAACGACACGATTGTGGTTTTCGATCGTATTCGCGAGAATTTGAAGTTGATGCGCAAGGAAAGCTTGTATACCATCATCAATGCAAGCATCAATCAAACGTTGAGCCGAACCATCCTCACAAGTGGTTTAACATTGCTAACTGCACTTTCTTTATATTTTTTTGGCGGACCAGTACTTCATGGGTTCTCTTTTGCTTTGGTTTTTGGTATCCTCGTCGGAACGTATTCGTCAATCTTTGTTGCCAGCCCTATCCTGGTAGCCTGGCAAGAGTGGGCAGCAAAGAGGAAAGAAGTCCCTGGCGGATTGAAAGTGGCGAAGTAGGCTACAGGAAAATTTAACAGCGGTTCCGGTGCCTGAAACCGGCCGCTAGGAAAAGGACAACGGACATGTTTGAACAGACATTCGTTGATGGAACAGGGAAAACAAATAAGCCCTGGACAGTTGCATTATCCTTCGGGTTGCAGATGCTTTTACTCGCCGTAATTGTTCTGATCCCTTTGATTTGGACTGAGGCGATTTCAGGTGCCCATTTGACTACGTTTCTAGTAGCCCCACCGCCCCCACCTCCACCACCGCCTCCTCCGCCACCCGCAGCCGTAATCAAAGTAGTGAAACAAATTCCTCGTCAGTTTGACGGTTCCAAACTAATGGCTCCAAAGACGATTCCCAAGGAAATTGCGATGATCAAGGAAGAAGAACTTCCGGCTCCCTCTGCAAGCATGGGTGTGGTCGGCGGAGTTCCCGGTGGCTTTACCGGGGGAACAGCTGGGGGGGTCATCGGCGGTGTTATCGGTGGTGTTGCCGCAACTCCTCCGCCTCCGCCACCGCCACCAGTAAAAGAAGCACCTAAGCCCAAACCCACAGGCCCCATTCGTGTTGGTGGCAATGTGCAGCAGGCAAACTTACTCTCTCAGCAGAAGCCGATTTACCCCCCGTTGGCGAAGCAGGCTCGAATTCAAGGTGTCGTGCGTTTCAACGCTGTCATCTCGAAAGACGGCACAATCCAGCAGTTGACATTGGTCAGCGGTCACCCGCTGCTGATTCCGTCAGCCCAGGAAGCCGTCAAGAACTGGAAGTATCGTCCAACCTTGCTCAACAACGAACCCGTAGAAGTTCAAACGACGATCGACGTGAACTTCACGCTGAGCAACTGAAGTTCTGGTGCTAACCAAACGGTTACCACCCGTTTGGATAGTTGTAGCAGAACTAAGCATTTGATATGTTCTGAATAGTTTGTTGACCGGTGCAGGAAAAAAGGCTGGTCAACTAGTAGTAGTAAAGTAAAAAATTTCAACTTCAATTCAACTCGCAGGAGAGAAATATGGTACTTCAACTTCAAGTCTGGGCGCTGTTCCTGTTAGAAGGGGCAGTAGCCTTCGACGCCCGCAGTATGTGGAATCAGATGGGCATTTTGGCCAGATTGGTCGTTATTATTCTGTTCGTCATGTCAGCCTGGTCAATCGGCGTCATGATTGATCGTTTAATGGCGTTCAATGCGGCTCGTCAACAATCACGAGCATTTGCTCCGGCAGTCGCTGGTGCTTTGCGCGAAGGCAAACTGGATGAAGCAATCAAAGTTGCTGATCGTTTCAAGAAGAGCCACCTTGCTAAAGTCGTTGTTGCAGGTTTGCAGGAATTCCAAGCACACCACAACTCTCCGGATTTATCAGGGGAGCAGATAGAAGCTAGTAAGCGCGCCCTGGAACGTTCGGAGGCGATCGTCAATGCCGAACTAAAGCGCGGTGTTTCTTCCCTGGCTACAATCGGTTCCACAGGTCCGTTCGTCGGATTGCTGGGAACAGTGGTCGGTATCATCAATGCATTCGCCGGTATGTCCTCGGAAAAGACCTCTGGTTTGTCCGCTGTCGCCGGCGGTATTTCGGAAGCGCTGGTCACCACCGCTATCGGTTTGCTAGTGGCAATTCCCGCAGTTATGATGTTCAACTACTTCACCAATCGGGTGGAAGCGTTCAACATCGAAATGACCAATTCAAGTTCCGAACTGATCGACTATTTTATTAAGCGATCACAGAAAGTTGCTGGTGCTCGTCACTAGTCCGGTAAGGTGTCTAGCGAGTTGAAGTTCTGACCTGGGCTCGATCTCCTTTTGGGAATCGGGCCCGGTAAGAAATAGGAGAATTTTCATATGATGAAACTGAAGAACGTACCGAGTCCTCTTTCGGAGATCAATGTGACTCCGATGGTAGACGTGATGTTGGTAATGTTAATCATTTTCATGGTGATCACGCCTATGTTGTCAAAGGGCGTCAGCGTGAATTTGGTAAAAACAAAAAATCCGATTGCCATGGCGGCAGCTGATAAAGACGACGCTGTTCTGGTTTCAGTGACGCGAGATGGTAAGGTGTACTTGCAAAGCAAGCCCTACACGCCTGACGATTTGCCGGCGAAGGTGAAGGATCTATTGACCAACAAATTAGACAAAACCTGCTACATCAAATCTGATATGCGGGCAAGGTATGATTTGGTGGTTAAAGTGATCGACAACTTACGAGCCGCTGGTGTGGATCAGGTGGGTTTGTTGACCGAACAGATTAAAGAAGGCGACTCCGGCGCCGGTATTTAGGTTTCAGCTGAAACAGATTTTTTGCACTCTTTAAGGAGCAATTACTATGGGTATGGCATTGGGTGGTGGCAGTGGTCCGGCTGCCAATATTAACGTTACACCGCTGATTGACGTCTTGCTGGTGTTGTTGATCATTTTCATGGTCATCACACCGCTGACTCCCAAAGGATTGGAAGCGCTGGTCCCACAGCCTCCTCCGCCGAATCAACCGCCTCCGCCCCCCCAAGACGATCGTACTGTGGTTATCATTATTGAAAAAGACCGCAGCATGAAAATCAACACGGAGCCGGTTACCAAGAAGACTTTGGGTGATCGCCTAACTCAGATTTTCAAGACGCGTGCTGAGCGGGTTGTGTTTGTCAAAGGCGATCCAGACTGCGAGTTTATTGACATTGCAGAAGCTGTTGATATAGCCAAGGGTGCCGGTATTGACAAGATTGGATTGATGACAGCGAAGATGGAGCAAGGCCAATGAAGACAAAATTTCTTGGTTTGCTTGCTGTAGGAATTGCACTGATCAGTTCAACTGCTTGTGAAAAATTGAAAGCCCGTGACGAACTGAATAAGGGTGTCCAAGCGTTTAAGAGCTCGAAGTTTCCGGAAGCTGCAGAGCATTTTACGAATGCTATTAATTATGATCCGACATACCCCACCTCCAGACTCTATTTGGCAATGTCTTATTTGAGCCAATGGATACCTGGTGCTATCTCTGACGAAAACACGCAGATGGCGGCTAAGGCCAATGAGCAATTTCTGAAGGTTCTGGAGCAGAATCCCAAAGAAACTGTGGCAATTGCTTCGATTGCTTCGATGTACTTCAACCAGAAGAAATTGGATGAGGCCAAAGAATGGTACACCAAGCTCTTGAACGTCGATCCAAACGACAAGACAGCGTACTACACAATGGGTGTGATTGCATGGACCAAAACGTTCCCGAAGCGCATGGAGGCTCGTAACAAGTTGAGTATGAAGCCGGAAGATCCAGGTCCATTGAAGGATAAGAAGGTTCGAGCCGAAGTAAGAGAAAAGAACTTGCCGATTGTGGAAGAGGGGTTGAAGAACCTTCAAAAGGCTATTGACGTTGATAAAGAATACGATGACGCGATGGCTTATATGAATCTTCTATACCGCGAACGGGCGGATCTTTCTGAGACAACAGAAGAGTACAAGAAGGATATTGCGTCTGCTGATAGCTGGGTTGACAAGACACTGGAAACCAAGAAAATCAAGAATGAACGCGCCCAGAAGACACAGGGCGGCGTGATTATTGAAGAAAAGAAGCCTGAAGACGAGAAGAAGAAATAATTCTTCTGTTTGTTGACGTAGTGATAAAGAGCCGCCCAGCGCGGCTCTTTTCCTTTTTGATGTGTTAGCTTGGAATTTAGTATTCATTCGTGAGTGATTCGATCCCAGCCTCTGAACCCTCGCCTTTGCCCGTGCCTCATGTGCCTGAGCAGGCCTATTCCTTTGACCCGCGTTATCGCGAGTTGGAGGAGAAACTGTTGCGCCTTCGGCCAGCAGATTCATTGGAATTGACAAGGAAAGCATACCTATTCGCAGCGGAAAAGCATAAAGATCAGCGGCGAAAATCGGGTGAAGAGTATATGGTTCACCCTCTGGAAGTTGCACATATCCTTGCCGACATGCAGATGGATGCCGTCTGCGTGCAAACCGGTCTACTGCATGATGTGGTGGAAGATTGCGGTGTGAAAATTGAAGAGATACGGGCCTCCTATGGGGATGCTGTGGCAGCCTGTGTGGACGGCGTTACCAAGCTAGCTAAGATCAAGGTTTACTCCCGTGAGGACCGCCAGGCTGAAAGCGTCCGCAAGATGCTGCTGGCTATGGTGAAGGATCTTCGAGTTGTGGTGGTTAAGTTGGCGGATCGTCTGCATAATATGCGGACGTTAGGCTCGCTTTCAGAAGAGAGACGCCAGCGGATTTCCCAGGAAACGCTTGAGGTCTACGCTCCGATTGCACATCGTCTGGGAATGGGGAAGATTCGCGGAGAGTTGGAAGATCTGGGCTTCGAGCATTTGGAGCCGGAAGCTTTTACGGAAATACGCCATTCCATTTCATCGCGGCGTGATTCCAGCGAAGAAGTCCTGAACGAGATCCGCGATGCGGTGAAGTTGAAGCTGTCCCGAGAGAATATTCCAGCTCGTGTGGAGGGCCGGGTAAAACGCCCCTACTCTGTATTCCAGAAACTGCGCAAGCAGAAAATCAGCATCGATCAGGTGTACGATTTGCTGGCCATTCGTATCATCACAGATTCAGTGAAGAACTGCTATGGGGCACTGGGAATTATTCATAACGAATGGCATCCCATTCCTGGGCGCATTAAAGACTTCATCGCCATCCCGCGGCCGAACCTGTATCAATCACTGCACACGTCCGTTATGGGCCCTGGAGGTGTAGCGTTTGAAGTTCAAATCCGAACCGACGAAATGCATCGGATAGCGGAAGAAGGCATTGCGGCGCACTGGAAGTACAAAGAGGGCAAGCGCGGCCAGCAGCAGGATGAAAGACAAATTGCGTGGCTCCGGCAACTGGTGGAATGGCAGCAGGAACTTGGCCCTAGCGAATTTATGTCCAGCCTCAAAGTGGATTTGTATTCCGAAGAGGTGTACGCGTTTTCGCCTGGAGGACGTGTTATTGTTCTGCCCAAAGATGCGTCACCGGTGGACTTTGCTTATGCAATTCACACCGACGTAGGAAACAGTTGTGTTGGGTCGAAAGTGAATGGCCGCATTGTTCCATTGAAGTATGCGTTGAAGAATGGCGATGTGGTGGAAATTCTGACACAGAACAATCACTTACCTAGTAAGGATTGGTTGGGATTTGTTAAGACATCGCGTGCGAAGAACAAGATCCGGCATGTGATCAACACCACTGAGCGCGTGAAGGCCATTGAAATTGGTGAGAAGCATTTGGAGCGCGAGGCAAGGCGGCTTGGTGTGCAAATGCGGCGCATCAATAAGGATGACCTAGAGCGCGTGGCGGCGGAATATGGGGTGGCGAAGATTGAAGATCTTTACGCTTCCTTGGGCTATGGCAAATTTTCTGCTAGACAGGTGTTGACCAAGTTAGCACCCGATCAAGTTGAAGCGGAGATTGAGCAACCGAAGCCCACAACGCCAACGATTCCACTAAGTGACGATAAGGACTTGGTGGTGAGAGTGAAGGGTGTGGAAGACGTCCTGGTATACCTGGCCAAGTGTTGCAACCCTATCCGCGGTGAAGGCATTGTCGGTTACATTAGCAGAGGAAAGGGGATTGCAGTGCACTCCCTGAACTGCCCGAATGTGACGAATTTGATGTATGAAGTAGAACGGAAGATTGAAGTGGAGTGGGCGCGCGGGGCAAGTGAAACCTTTATTGTGAAGATCAAGGTATTTACGGACGACCGGCCTGGGATCCTAAATCAGCTGACCAGCATTTTACTGCATGAGAGCAGTAATATTCGTTCGTTGGAAGCGCAGGGGGACGATGACCGAGGCGGGGAAGGGGCGATAGTTTCGATGACAGTTGAAGTGAAAGAGAAGAAGCAGTTGGAGCGCGTTATCAGCGCCATTCGACGCATTGGCGGCGTTCGCGATGTGGAGCGCGTTAAATGATCGATCCTGAACATATCGCGATATCGAAATCTAAAGGAATTCAAATTGATTGGAACGACGGACATCATTCCAGTTATGACGTAGAGCATTTAAGAGAGCAGTGTCCGTGCGCAACATGCACAGGGGCACATGGGACCGAACCTCAGCGCTATCAACGGCAGGAAGCAAATCCATTTCAAATGTTCAAGCCCCGTTTGAAAATGGATCAAGTAGAACCGGTAGGGAATTACGCGATCCGCATCTTGTGGAATGATGGGCACAATACGGGAATCTATTCATACGATCATTTGCGGAAAATTTGCGAATGCGCTGAATGCAAGAAGCAGAGCTAGCTAGAAAAGATTGCCGGCTCCCAACAGCCACTGTGGATCGAGGCGAGTTTTCACGTCTTTCATCGCCTGAATTTCTTCAGCTGTAAATTGCAGGTTCAGCAGATGACGCTTGCGTTTACCTAACCCATGCTCAGCGCCGACTGTGCCGCCGAGGGCTACAGCATGACGGGCAAAATCGATCATGAGCTGTTTTCCCAACTCCAGATGAGTGTCTGTTTCTGGCAGCAAATTGACATGTACATGAGCATCGCCTATGTGACCGAAGACTACGCTTGGAGCCGGATATTCGGTGAGTTTGGTGCGGTAATAAGCCATCATTTCCAGGTTCCGAGCTAAGGGGACGGCAAAATCTGAACCAAGTTTTTGAAAACCGTTGCGGCGTACCCGATCGTTGACAGCTTCTGGAAGCGTGTGGCGGAACTGGCGGAATCTTTCGCGGTCCTTGGAATTCATGGCGAACCAACTGGCGTCCTGGTAGGCTCTGGATTCTTCAAGGCGAGTAAGCCAGGGATCAACGTCATCTCCCTCCTGTTCAATAATCAAGCAGGAGGCTGAAGTTGGAATGCCGTCAAAACGATTGCGAATCAGGTCTATTGAATTCGCGTCGCAGTATTCAAGCATTCTTAGGCCTGGAACGGTCCTCCAGGATTCCACAGCACACAATGCCGATTCATCATCGGGAAAGAAAATCACCCCGTTGATCAGCTCTACAGGGAATGGAAGAAGGCTCAACTCGGCTCCGGTGACAACGGCGAGTGTTCCTTCAGATCCGACGATAAGATCAATCCAATCCATTCCAGGGGTCAGTGAATAGCCTGCCTGATGTTTTGTTGTTTTTGGAAGGCGAATTGCTGGAATCGGGAAATCGACTGCATCACCTCGACGAAATGTTCGAGTCGTTCCATCGACTAACATTAGATACAGTGCCAGAATGTGGCGACGTGTGGAGCCAAACAGGAAGGAGCGGGAACCAGAGGCGTTGTTAGCGATGATTCCGCCAATGGATGCCCAATGTTCGGTGGGGTCAGGCGGAAAGAATTGGCCTGTGCTGTTCGCAGCTTGGTGCAAGTCTTTAAGGGTCACGCCTGCGCCTACTGTGGCTTTACCCGATTCAATTTTCAGTTGGTTGAACGCCTTCAGCGAAATGGACCATCCACGATCGGGAATGGCACCACCAGTAACGCCCGTTAAGGCGCCGACAATGGTGATTGGTGTGGCCGAGGAATTTGCTTGCCGCAGTATGTCGGCAAGCTCGCGCTCACTATTAGGTGCGTATTCCTTTTCAGGCTGACCGCGCCAACCGCTGGCATCCTCCAACACCGTTACACCTCAATGAGCACTGGCATGATCAACGGCCGCCGTGAAGTTTGCTTGGTTAGAAAGCGTTTCAAATCAGCACGGATTTTTTCCTGCATCACACCCCAATCGGTGCGTTCCTCCATAGTTGAGGAATCCAATGTTTTCAACACAATTGCGCGAGCGGCGTCCATGACTTCCTTATTGTTATCTGATAAAAATCCGCGGCTCACAATTTCAGGTAGACCCGCACTCATTCTGGAATGCTTGTCGATGGTGATGATGGGAATCACGAAGCCATCTTCGGACATATGGCGACGATCACGAATGACCAAATCTTCCACAACCTCATCAATAGTGCCGGAATCAATACAGACGCGGCCTACGGTGACGCGATCACCGCGACGGGCACCTTTCTTGTCGATGATGACGGTGTCGCCGGTATCAAGGACAAAGGAGGCTTCCAGCCCAACACCTCGAAGGTGTTCTGCTAGCTGCGCGTGCTTTGAAAGTTGGCGATATTCACCATGGACTGGGATGAAATACTTTGGGCGGACCAGGTTCAGAATAAGCTTTAACTCTTCTGCCGATCCGTGACCAGAAACGTGCACCGGAGGATTCATGCTCCCGTAGATCACATCTGCACCGCGGCGGGCAACATGATTCATCATGCGGTAAATAGCTTTTTCGTTTCCAGGGATTATGCGGGCACTCATTACGACAGTGTCGCCCTTCTCCAACTTCATATTCTTATGATTGTCTACAGCTACGCGGCTTAAGGCACTCATCGGCTCGCCCTGGGTACCAGAAACAATCACCACCGTTTTATTTGGTGGATGATTCATGATGTCTTGTGGCCGAAGCAGAATGCCGGTGGGGATATGAAGCAGGTCTAAATCGTGAGCGATCTCAGTCACATTATTCAAGCTACGCCCAAGGAAACCGACCTTCTTGCCATTTTCATAAGCGAGGTCGAGAATCATCTGCAGGCGATGAATGGAGGATGAGAAGCAAGAGATAACTACTCGACGTTCAGCACGTACGAGGATGTCTTCCATCCGTGGACGCACCGCTCTTTCGCTCTCGGTGTAGCCTGCGCGATCCACGTTGGTGGAATCGGAAAGCAGCAGCAAAACGCCACGCTTGCCGTATTCGGCGAAGGTGTGCAGATCGAACAGTTCGTTATCTGTTGGAGTAGCGTCTACTTTGAAATCGCCGGTATGGATGACCACGCCGAGGGGTGTTTCAATGGCAAGGGCAACAGCAGCCACAATAGAATGGGTTACCCGGATGAATTCGACTTTGAAGGGTCCGATTTCGACCTTGTCCCCGGCTTTTACAATACGGAGCTTGGCTTCTTTCACCATGTCGTGCTCTTCCAATCGGCGTTCGACAAGGGCCAAAGTGAACTCAGTTCCATAAACAGGAACGTTCACATCGGTAAGCAGAAATGGAATAGCGCCAATATGGTCTTCGTGTCCGTGGGTTAAAAAGAGTGCCCGAACTTTTTCTTTGTTCTCTATGAGATAGGTAAAATCAGGGGTGACAATGTCCACTCCCATCAATTCCGCATCGGGGAAAGTCATCCCCGCGTCGATTACAATAATCTCGTCGTTGTAGCGGAGTGCCATGGAGTTCATTCCGAACTCGCCTAATCCGCCTAATGGTATTACTTGAAGTTTGCCTGACGGCATATTAGTAGTGATTTACTAGGGTAACACTTCGGTAGGTTTCAAACCGAGGGCCGACCTGTTTAAGGAACACGCGCAAGACGGAGGTTCGGCGGCGAGGTACTTTGGTTTTTCTTAAACATTTCTGGCCCGCCGCCAGGCGCTTTGCGCGGCTAATGAACCATTTTGCTCTTTCGGTTCATGTAATCCATTAGCAGGTATTGGCCAAGAGTTGACGGTGTTGTAAAGTAAGCTTTTCCGCGGCAAATTTGAGTTACTTGTTGGACGAATTGGACCAAGCTATAGTCGCTGGCAAGCATGAAGGTGTTGATCAAAATGCCCTGCCTTTTACACCGGCTTACTTCTTCAAGAGTTCGGGAGATAACGAGCGGATCCATACCGAAGGGATTCTTATAAATCTGCCCGTCATCCAAGGTAAGTGCGGATGGCTTGCCATCAGTAATCATGATGATTTGCCGCATGTCTTTTTTTTCCTGAGCAAGAATCCGTTGAGCGAGAATCAGACCATCACGAGTGTTAGTGTAATAGGGGCCCACTTGGATTCGCGCCAAATCACTGAGTCGAATTTCTTCAGCGGAATTGTGAAACAGGACGCACCGCAAAGTATCACCTGGGAACTGTGTTTTTAACATATGAGCCAAGGCCAGTGCTACCCGCTTAGCAGGCGTAAAGCGGTCCTCACCATATAGGATCATGGAATGGCTGCAATCAAGCATTAGAACGGTGGCGCAGGAGCTTTGATAATCCGATTGGTGAACGTGGAGATCCCGGTACTCGATATCAAACTTTGCCTTTATTCCTTCGCGGCGCAATGCGGAAAACAAGGTGGCACTAACATCAAGGTTCAAGGTGTCTCCAAATTCATATAACTTGGACGATCCAGAAGATTCCACGCCTGTGGCAACTTCGCGCGTGTCGTGCGCACCAAAACTGGCCTTGCCCATGGAACCTAGAAGATCTTTCAGTGTTTGAAAACCCAGGAAGTCAACAGCCTTATCGGCAACTTCCACACGCACTCGCGATTCGTCAACAGTGCCATCGCCCTTTTCGTTTTCCATGTTCAGATAACCCTCGTCAACCAACTTCTGAACTTGACGATCGATCAATTTAGAAAGCTGATCCCCATCCATCTTAGCCAGCTTTTCGGCGATTTCCTTGGCCCTTTCCATGTCCGGCCAATCAGTAGATTCCAGTGCGCGGGCAAGAGCTTCTTTCAAG
This sequence comes from Bryobacterales bacterium, assembly GCA_043755435.1. Lineage (GTDB taxonomy): Bacteria > Acidobacteriota > Terriglobia > Bryobacterales > Bryobacteraceae > JANXSF01. The sequence continues at coordinate 14,496 of JAYUSZ010000339.1, forward strand.
TCGGCGAGGGTATTTTGATAGCCTGGATTGTACTGCCGCTGATACCCACTTTCAAGAAAGAAATCAGCAAGTGCTGCCAGCAGATCTTCTGCGGAAAGGCCAAGATCCTCGTCACTGTATTTTTCGTACTTGATCCATTTCATGTATGGCTACCTTGTTCAAACCTACTGAAATTGTTGCCGACGGCTTTTGGGATCCTCTTCGTCGGACTCAACCCGTTCTCGCCGTTTGCGCTGCTCAAGAGAAAAGCCTAGTTCCTCACTGCGGTTAATGCGGCGATGGGCGTAAAGCCCTTCCAACACGAATTCAGCTGATGCAGCACGCATTCCGTCTGAGGAGTTGTCGCCAAGTTTCAAAGGACGCAACCGTTCCATTAAACCGCTGATTGGCATGAGCTGATTGACCATTTCAAGAGATGGTGTCATTTCATCAAGCTTCAGAGTTCCACCGGCTTCAAACCATTTCACAACGCTTGTGAAATTTGTTTCGGAGAAATACTTGGTGAAAACTCGGCCTACCGCCATGCGAACTAAATCCCGAGCGATAACGTCCCCGCCTTTCAATTCGCCTTCGTATTCCAACTCGATTTTTCCTGTGATGGCCGGAAGGGCTGCATAAATGTCGCTAATCCGCGGGACTGCCTCGCTTTCCTTTAACTGCAGTGCGCGGCGCTCAGCGTTGGACATTACCGATTCCATCACGGAAATTGGCAACCGTTGGGAAACGCCGCTTCGTTTGTCAATGCGCTTATCGTCCCTGGCAATGAAGGCAATTGTTTCCACTGCTTCGCGAATAAATCCTGGGATTTCAATTGGCATGGGAAGGCAGCGTTTTATCCATGCCTGCGAGGCAGTGATCTCCATTCCCAATTCCACAGTGGGTGGATAGTGGGTTCGGATTTCGCTTCCAATACGATCTTTCAAGGGGGTGATGATTTTTCCGCGTGCCGTATAGTCCTCCGGATTTGCGGTAAACACCATTAGCAGATCGAGAGGCAATCGTACCGGAAAACCTTTGATCTGGACATCACCCTCCTCGAGTATATTGAACAGTCCAACTTGGATTTTCCCTGCCAAGTCCGGCAACTCATTGATTGCAAAAATACCTCGGTTGGCGCGAGGAAGCAGACCGTAGTGCATGACCAGTTCGCTGGAGATATCTTGCCCGCTGCGAGCTGCTTTGATCGGATCAATGTCTCCGATCATGTCTGCAATAGTCACGTCAGGAGTTGCAAGCTTTTCAACATAACGATCCTTTGGCGTGAGCCAAGCTATGGGTGTCTCATCACCCTTTTCCGCCAGTAATAAATGAGCATATTTCGAAACGGGACGCAGTGGGTGATCGTGAATCTCCGAGCCCGCGACGTAAGGCAAAGCTTCATCTAACAAAGAAGTAAGCATGCGAATTAATCGTGTCTTTGCTTGTCCGCGCAATCCTAGAAGTATGAAATTATGTTTCGCCAAAATGGCGTTGACTACTTGCGGAACCACCGAATCTTCGTAGCCAACAATTCCAGGAAATAGTTCACTGCCGGTTTGAAGCTTCGCAATCAGGTTTTGGCGAAGTTCATCCTTCACGCTTCGCTGGGCTTGGCACTTCTCCCAATGGCTGCTAGCCCGAAGCGCTCCGAGCGTTCCTGGCAAAGTGCGGTCAGTTGTTTGCATATTCCTATTATCCGTCTTCCTCCTACTTCATTGCCCCCCAAGCTTGTGCTATGTTTTTCATCAATGCTCCGTGAATTACCAGATTTGGAATATGAACGCTTTTGGCGGCGTCTCCAGCAAATAGGTCTGAATGCTTATGAAGCCCGTTCTTATTTGGTGCTGATCGGGCACGCTCGCTTCAAGGCATTGGAACTTGCAGCGCGCGCAAATGTACCTCGCCAAAAAATTTATGAAGTTCTCGATTCTCTGGTGGATAAAGGGTTCGCACGTGTGGTTCAGGAGAAGACGAAACTATTCTCCGCTGTGGAACCATCACTTGCTATTCCCGCCTACTTTGGAAGATTGCGGAATGCTACCGAACAAGAGATGTCAGAAAAATCACGTCTTGGTGGAAACCTGGTCGAGGATTTGATGAAGACCTACGCGGAAGGGCAGGGAGGCCGAGGCACTCTAGACTTCCTTCGTATAGTTAGTGAGCCATCACAAACTGCGGCGTCATACCGGGATATGATTCAGCAGGTGCGGCGTGATTATCTGGAATTTTCTCGTCCACCGTATGCAGTAGATCCGCTGGAAGAACAGTTGGTGAAGACCGCCCGTTCGCGCGGAGTTCGTTGCCGTTTATTGCTTGAAGCTGGATCCTTGGACACGGACCACAGGAAGAGGTTGGAAGAGTACGTGGCATTAGGAATTGAAGTGCGGCAGGCGAAATCGTTGCCTATGAAGTTGGCAGTGTTCGATGGAGTAAAGGGAATGATTGCCTTGTTGGATCCTGTTATTACCAGGCCTTCCTGGACTGCCGTGGTGTTTGATCACGCTGGCATGGGGGAGGCGATGATTGGGTTGTTTGAAGACTATTGGAGCAAAGCAGTGGCGTTGAAAGGCTAGTTAAAACCGTCAGTCCCTGCTTGAGGCTTTTGGTACTTGGTCGCGGCGTTGGGTGCGCAGTTCACGAATGGCGTAGATGCGGCGACCTTGGCTTTCAAAATATACGCGAATGAGAACTTCGCCAAGAAGGCCGGTGGTGAACATCATCAAGCCGGCCAATAACAGTAATGCCCCGGCAACCATCAAAGGACCATGATCAGAGACCAGATCATAACCCATCAATTTGTAGCCAATCAGGTAGCTTAGAATTAGTCCACCGAAGCCCGTACCAATCAAGCCTAACTTTCCAAAGAAGTGCATTGGCCTGGTGAAATAGGTTAGTAGAAACCGGATAGTCAACAGGTCGAATAGAACGCGGAATGTGCGGCCCAGACCATAGTGCGATTTGCCGCTGCCTCTAGGGACGTTCTTAATGGGCACCTCGACAATGCGAGCTCCGTAAAAGCTTGCGAGGGCGGGAATGAAGCGATGCAATTCCCCGTATAAATTGATGTCCTTAAGAATTTCGGCACGGTAGGCTTTAAATGTTGTGCCGAAATCATGCAGTTGAACACCGGACACTTTGGTCATCAACCAGTTTGCGATGCGCGAGGGAATTTTTCGAGTGACAGCATTATCTATCCGATTCTTACGCCATCCGCTAGCGATGTCCCAGCCCTCATCAATTTTTTCCAGCAGCAATGGGATATCTTCCGGCTCGTGTTGCAAATCTCCATCAAGGGAAATAATAATTGACCCGCTAGCTTCATCGAAGCCGGCCGCCAAAGCAGCCGTTTGACCAAAGTTCCGCCGCAGACGTAATACTTTGAGACGTGCGTCAGTCTCAACAAGATTGGCCAGGAGATCGAAACTTTTGTCCGTGGAAGCATCATCCACAAAAATGATCTCGTAGGGACGCCGCATCTGCTCCATTACGACAGTCAGTCTGTCGTACAGGGGCAAAATCGCAGGTTCTTCATTGTGAATTGGAATGACAATGGACAACATAGTAATACCTTAGTTTACTCCCGAAGCCTTCATGATGCTAAACTAGAATTTCGCAATTGAATTTCTGGTTTAGCGAAATTGGGACCCGTAGCTCAGTTGGTTAGAGCGCTTCCCTGACACGGAAGAGGTCGGTAGTTCGAGTCTACTCGGGTCCACCATTCTACTGAAAACAAACAACTTCTTGATCTAAACGTCAATCTTAACTTGGAGATTGATCGCTTCCCATGGAGAATTTATACCTTCAGTTTGTACGTGAAAGACAATATCTTCACAGCGTTTCCCCTAAGACTTTAGAAGCCTACCACTGGGCTTGGAAGGCCTTTGCACCAGCCCTATCCAACAAGTCTGAACCTTGTAAAGCAGATGTGGTCGAACGCATCGCTCAACTAAGATCAGCCGGGCTCTCCAATGTCACGGTCAACACCTATGCCAGAAGCGTCAACGCGTTCTTTCGTTGGTTGCACACAGAAGGTTATGTCAAAACACTTGTCAAGGTTCAGAGATTGAAGGAAGAGACCAAAGTGTTAACGGCATTTTCCGACGATCAAATTAGCAAGCTGATCCGCTATCACCCAATCAACCGTTCTGAAGAAAGATCGCAGATGATTACGGCTTTAATTTTGGATACGGGCCTTCGCATTGAGGAAGCTCTTTCATTGGATTTGAAGAACGACATTGACCTTGACCAAATGTTGCTCACTGTTCGAAATGGAAAAGGTGGCAAGGGAAGAGTCAACCCCTTTTCGATACAACTCCGAAAACAACTCATCCGATATTCCCGTAAGCACGTTCCAGAGTTTGACAGCCTACTGTTCTTTGCTGGTCGTGGTGAGAGAGTTCAACAAAGAAACGCGCTACGTGATTTTAAGGCCCTCTGCCACAAGGTTGCTATTTCAGGCGTTCGCTGTTCCTTCCACACAATCCGGCATACCTTCGCCCTTGGTTACATTCGGAATGGTGGAGACGTGTTTCGGCTACAACGGCTATTAGGACACTCCAAGTTGGAAATGACCCGCCGATATGTCAACCTTCAAACGGAAGACTTGCAGGTCGTTCACAATCGGTTTTCTCCCCTTAGCAGGAGGTAACCGCGTCACCGCCTGCCTGATATATGTTATTTGAACTTGTTCTTAAGTCTAGGAAATCCATTACCCCTCTTGAAAGTCGAGCAATTTTCCTGGGTGTAACCAAAGACTGGGTATCTAGATAAGGTTCTTGACGCGCCTCTACATATTGGGGGGTGAAGAGCCGTTGGTTGGCAAAACTGATTTGTTTACAAGATGCGACTACCAAGGCGAATCATTTCGTCAATCATGAATAAGTGAGGATAACAATGAATAATAAAACAATGCTTCGCAGAGTCCCTAATACGGACAATCAAATAACGTTTCTTTATGAACCCAACTCAACGGTAGTAGAACTACTGTTTCTACCGGACGGAAATTTCAAATTTCTGGTCAAGGATATTAACGGAACATCCTTGCAGGACTCCTACCTTGACTACAGCCTGCCAAGTAAGAAGTGTGCCCATTTTGTTGAACGAGGGGTGATCGCATTGCCTTCAGCAGCCGAGCCGTTTGGGTCTAATGATCGTCTGTTTCAGTCGATTCGGGAATTCATCCATAAATACTTTGCCTGCACCCCGGATTTTGAAGTGGTAGCAACCTTGTTTGTTCTCGTTACCTGGCTGTACGAGGATTTTTCAGCGGTACCGTATCTAAGATTTTTAGGGCAACCTGAATCTGGGAAGAGTCGCGCTCTAAATACCATCGGCGCTATCAGTAACCGTGGGCTTGTTCTGAACGGAACGGCAACGGGGGCTTCTCTCTTTAGAACAGTAGACATGTTTGGGGGAACTCTTATCATGGACGAAGCTGACTTCCAGCAAACACAAGTTGGTTCCGATATTGCAAAAATCCTGAACTGTGGCTATGAGCAAGGCAAGCCAATTATTCGAAATAATACAACCCAAAACGGATTTGAGCCAACGTCATTTGATGTATTTGGGCCAAAGTTGATTGGAGGAAGAGAGACGTTCAGGGACCATGCTGTAGAGAGCCGCTGCATCCGGTACATGCCTATGCCGCCTGTCGACCGACCAGACATATCTCGGCAATTGCCCGCGTCGTTTTCTTCACAGGCAGAATCGATCCGCAATCAGGCCCTCCAATGGCGATTGGATAATCTGGATTCAGTTGTTCCACTTGAAAGAATTAGGGATGAAGACTTGTCCGCCAGAACCGAACAGATTTTTATTCCTCTCTTAACAGTCGCGGAATTGTTGAGCGCGGAGTTGCGAAGTGAGGTAAGGCAGACAGTCCTCGCCTATGCCGTCACGGGGAACAGGGTTGCCAGGGCAGAACGTGGGGAGTCCCCGGAGGCTCTTCTGTTGCAGGCTTGGCTACGGATGAAGTACGAAAGGCCAAGGACAATCGAACTGTGCACCAGGGTCAAGACCGATTTCGGCGTTGATATTTCCTATAGCCAAGCCGGTTCGATTCTGAACGGTATGGGCTTCGATAATAAGCGCACAAACCGAGGTTCCGTTCGTAGCTTAAAGCCTGAAAAAGAAGCGGATCTTGTGAAGCGGTTCGGACTGGACCTGAATGAGAGTGACGCCGGTGACAGTGGTGACGGTCTAATGGAGGTAGCGGCCTAGCAGGAGAGGCCATGAATGAATTGGCAAGCCGTGGCGGTTGGGATTTCAACTCAGCCGTCATGGTCTTTGGCCTCTCTTCATGAAAATCGAAAGTACTATGTAGTTTTCTTTATCAAAAGTCGATCCTTTGCCCACTGAAGGAAATCTTCAAACGTTGAAGGATTGAACATATGCGTCTGTCTCTAAATAATTGGTCGTTGGTCTACTTTCCGCAAACAGTTACTTGGCCTTCCAAGCTGTACAAGGCAAAACCACAGAAGTCAGACCCGGCCATTGAGAAATCGACGAGGCGCTAGTTGAATGATAGAAATTTCTGGCTTGTCCTTTATAGGCCATCACCAATGTCACCTTCGTCACTTTCCTACTCAGAACGGCGAATTATCGTTGTACATCTTCAAGTAGTCGTCAAGTCCACTGGAGAGTAAAAATGGGATTGATGTTCGGATTAGTTGGTTATGCCCTGATCATTCTTTTGGTCTGTTTTGTTATCGAATCGCATCACAGATACAAATCTCAAGCGGAAGGCCAAATTGCAACATCGGGATGGCTGATCCAACTACAGGCCGATTTCAATGACGCGTCTGATTTCATTTCCGGTTCGCTTGTCGTAATTGGATTCATAATGATGGCAGCTTCTCCGTTCGTCGCGATCTATTTGATGGCTCAAAGTTATCTCGAAATGTATCCCGGAATGCATTGTACGATTTCGCAAGACAACGGGTACGGTGCGGTTGACCAGAAGGCTAAGGAACAACTCGAAAAGGCATTAGGAGCCAAGGACTCAATTGGTGTGGGCATCTTACTTGCCAGCCAAAATGCAATCCGACTTGAGAAAGGAACAGAGTGCCTAATCTTGGAATCCACAATAGAGTTCCTAAACTTCTCCTACGCCCGAAAAGTTCGGATACTTTCAGGACCGTTTCGGGGAGAAGCCGCATGGGTGCCCAACGAGATTTTAAGCTCTTCAGAGTCGAAACAAAAGACGGTCAAGACCCGTGAAAACGTGCCGCGACCTACCCGGATGTTTGTGCCTCCATCAAAGGAGAATAATTTTGAAGCGCCAGTAGGACCCGGTAGTGGATGGTCAGTGGTAGAGGTTAAGTAGGTTAAGTAACCAAATATGAATTTGGGTTATTGTGAACTGGATTCCAAAGTTAAGTTGAACAGGAACTCAATGAACATTTTCGCAACCCTGCAAGAAGAATCCTTCATGGATTCCTATTAGCCTACTTTGAACTGTCGAGAGGGTGCCTCGTAAGACCGTCACCACCGTCACTTCGTCACCGGGGTTGGGGGAAACCTAGAGAGAGTAATTAGGTACCATTTAGGTTCCTCCGTGATCCAAGTTTTGGGAAAATTAGGAGGGAGACCGGATGGACCTCAGAGTTGCTGTCGAGTTAATACTTGCAATTATCCTCCTGTTGATTTTGGGCTCCATGGTCTCAGGAATCAACAAGGCAGTCAACGCAATCAAGGCGGTCGGCTTGGAGTTGAGTATGTTGAACCGACTTGCTCACTCTATGATCGACGATGGAATGAAAATACAGTTCTGTAGCGATCAGGAGCCTATAAGAGTAGGCCTGGAGCCGAATTTAGATTCGCCACTATATATTGACCTTGTCAGTTCGTTGGAGGTGGAACTGAACCCGGTGCAACTCAAACCAATAGAACTCAAGCCAGTTCAGATAAAACCAGTGATCGTAATGCGAGATATTTGAAAATGTTTCTGTTCAGAAAGTTCCATTGGTTTCGGGCTAGAGTTGCACCAATCGGCTTCTGTTTATAATCCACGAAATGGAACTAACCAATGTTCTTGATGGTCATGAGGTATATCCGTTTAACAAATTGAGCAGGTTACATCTCACATTGAAAAAATCCCTTATATATACCTATGATTAAGTCAACTCCCAAATTCGCAAACTATTGAATCCACGGAAAAGAAAATTCCAGGTCCCGCCAGTGACATAACTCTTGAGCGCCATT
>JAYUSZ010000340.1:0-3359 GCA_043755435.1 Bryobacterales bacterium
TCTTTCAAGGCGGCTTCCACCTGCGATTGCTCCAACGCCTTAAGTCCTTCCAAAACGTAAACAGCATGCAGCCGCGCTTGCGGAAACGTACTGTTTGCAGCTAGCGCAATTAGCGCCGGCACCACTGACTTATCCTGCCTTTCCACCAACAACCGTTGCGCCGTATTGCGATGCCAGCCATTCGTTTCCTCCAGCAGTTTTACCAGTTCAGCACTGGAAGCGGCCCCAAGCTTCACCTCCAGCGATCGCTTCTTTCGCGGATTGTTCGGCACCAGCCGGTAGATTCGTCCCTTATCCATGCCGCTCCAGAAATCCATGCCCTTCTTCAATTCCTCTGGAATGGATTCAGGTGTTTCGATGAACTCCCGATACATATCGGTGACATATAACAAGCCATCGGGTGCGTTCGCAAAGTGACAGGGACGAAACCAGACATCCGTCGATGCTAAAAATTCTGTCTTGTCCTTAGAACGCAGAGCTTTGAAAGTTACTCCGTCTGGTTGCAGAATGTCCCGGTGAATCAAATTGGCACTGACGTCACCAGTGAACAGGTTATTGGAATATTCCTCAGGAAAAACATCGCCTGTATAAATAGTGCCGCCACTGGCTGCCGTGAAAAATCCTTCTAAATACTCAACGCGCCCAGGGTTCGTATCGTTGTACCGCTTCTGCCGGATGTCAGTTCTGGAAACTCGCCATTGCTGCGGCTTGGTAAGCGGAAACATTGGCGACGTGCCTTTGCCATGTTCAGAAATATCGAAGGATACAGGGCCAGTTTCAAGAGTGGGTGCACGGCTTAAATACTGTGCCGGCACAATGGCGTGGCGCGTGTGAATCGTATTTTGCGTAATGAACCGGTTCCCCCAATCGTCCATGGTGAGACCGAATTGCGCCGGACCAGAGACACGCTCAAGCTGTCCAGTATCAAGCCGAAACCGAAAATCCGCCCCACGCAGCAACAGGGGCTCGCCAGACTTTCCAGGTACAGTCACCTTCGCATCAGCACCATTGTTTGCCGCGTAAATCCAATTGTCGATTCCGTAACGCAAGTTGGTGATGCGCCCTTCCGGATTTACCTTGGGCCAACCCGAGAAAAGTACTTCGCGTTTGTCCGCCTTGTCATCGCCATCGGTATCTTTCAGGAACAAAATATCGGGAGCACAACCCACTATCAATCCACCTTTGTACGGCAGCAGACTGCTCACTTGCAAAAGCTTCTCGGCGAAAACGTAGCTCTTGTCAATTTTGCCATCGTGGTCGGTATCTTCAAGCACACGAATGCGTGAAAGCGGATCCTTGCCAGCAGGCGGGTCATCCGGGTAATCCATCATTTCGGCCACGTAAATACGGCCGTTTTCGTCCCACACCATTTCCACCGGGTCCACCACTTGTGGTTCACTCGCGAATAATTCCACCTTAAAAGGCTCCGTCAGCTTCATCGCGGCCAGCGATTGTTCGGGCGTCATCGATGCCTGATCAGGATGATTCTCTTTCTTCCCGCAGGAGGAAATCAGTAGAGCCGCAAACAGAACTGCACGAAAGCGGTTTTGCGATAGCATGGGAAGGTGCACGATTTATCATACTTTCGCGCCAACCTGGATGTCATTAAAGAACGGTTGGCCACCCGAGGATTCGATCTGGATGTAGCGACACTGAGTTCGCAGGATTCCGAGCGCCGCAAGGCCATGACGGAGGCCGAACAACTGCAGGCGTCACGAAATGCTTCTTCCATAGAAATCGCCAAGCTCAAAAAAGCTGGCGAAGACACTAACGAAAAACAGGCCGAAATGCGGCTGATGGGTGAGAAAATTGCCGAGTTGCAAAAGCGCGCCGGCGAAATGGATGACCTGTTCCGGGCTGAGTTAGCAGGCATTCCGAACCTGCCTCATGAATCGGTTCCCGTTGGGAAATCGGCCGATGACAATGCTGAAATCCACAAGTTCGGAAAGCCTCGCGAATTCGATTTTCCGCCGCAGCCCCATTGGGACTTAGGCGTGGAACTTGGCTTGTTGGATTTTGAACGAGCAGCCAAAGTGACCGGCGCAAGATTTGTGGTCTACATCGGCATTGGAGCCCGCCTGGAGCGTGCGCTTATCAACTTCATGTTGGACGTCCACACTCGCGAACATGGCTACACCGAAGTGTTGCCACCCTTTTTGGTGAATTCAGCCAGCCTCTATGGCACCGGCCAACTCCCAAAATTTGCTGAGGATTTGTTCAAATGCGAGGGTACTGATTTCTGGCTCGCTCCAACAGCGGAGGTCCCGGTGACTAACTTGCTTCGCGATGAAACCCTGGATGCCGAATCCTTACCCATCAGCCTTTGCGCATACACTCCTTGCTTCCGCAGCGAAGCCGGTAGTCATGGCCGCGACGTTCGCGGAATCATTCGCCAACATCAGTTTCAGAAGGTGGAGTTAGTGAAATTCACCCGGGCCGAGCAAAGTCATGCCGCCCTGGAAACGTTGACCTCCGATGCCGAAGACATCTTGAAGAAGTTGGAATTACCCTTCCGTCGAATGCTGCTGTGTACAAGAGATATGGGATTTTCTTCAGCCAAGACTTACGATTTAGAAGTATGGTTGCCAGGGCAAAGTGCTTATAAAGAAATTTCTTCTTGCTCGAACTTTGAAGGCTTTCAAGCCCGGCGGGCAGGGATCAGGACCAAGGTAGGGAAAGGGAAAGCCGAAGCAGTGCATACGCTGAACGGTAGTGGTCTAGCTGTTGGCCGTACCTGGGTTTCTATTGTTGAAAACTACCAACAGAAAGATGGCAGCGTACTGGTGCCGAAAGTATTGCAGCCCTACCTGAACGCGGAAGTGATTACCAAGCAAGGGAAACTGGGCTAGCTAGCTGGAACGATACATTTGCTGAGCCGCACCCATAAGCAAGCGATCTTTTTCTGGATTAGACCATTGGTTCAACGGGCCTTGAATTTCGGTCGCCAGAAATTCGGGCCCAGTTCGGCGAACTCTTCGGAAACATAACTCAAATCGGGTTCAAGCCTCAACAACTGATGCTCGCGGCTCAATTCAATCTCGCTTGCGATCTTCCTAGATCCAGTCCCCAAGTCTCCGATCGCCATTGCATAAGCCGGATTTCGAATCGATCCATTGTCCAAAGTCCTGAGCGATGTAAGGGGCGCAATCATTACATAACTTCCAGAGGCCACGCCAGAAATTACCTGATAAGCCATCTCTGGCCTGTCGAGGTTGATGGCATCATAAGCAGCACGCCGCATCCGTATCAGGTCGCCAAACTCCGGTCCAGTTCCCGGCCTGATGCGATAGGTGGAAATTTGAAAGTAACGTGCCCTCGGCAACAATTTTGCCGCAAGGTCAGGCCGATAACTAAGCCCC
>JAYUSZ010000341.1:0-3358 GCA_043755435.1 Bryobacterales bacterium
GCTGCGGCACGAGGATAGGGTAGCGTTTCTCGATCATGCTTGCGCAACTGCCCCGGCACTTAGAAAAGAAGTAGAGAGTTTGCTGGCCGCTGATCGAGGTCGTGGGAAATTCCTGGAACGTCCACCGGCGCGGCTGGCGGCTGATTTGCTGGCGGCGAATCCGGGCACTCTTGCGGCGGGGCAACGGGTGTGTGGGTATGAAGTGGAATCGTTATGCAGTGTGGGGGGAATGGGTGAGGTTTATTTTGCGCGGGATGTGAATTCGCAGCAGCCTGTTGCACTGAAGTTGCTGCAGCAACGGTTCACCGCCGATTTGCACGCGGTGGAGCGATTTGAAAGAGAGGCACTTGCCGCCAGTGCTTTGCGTCATCCGAATATTGTTGCGGTTCATGAGTTTGGAACATCCGCAGTGGGCCTGTACATTGCCATGGAATGGGTAGATGGAATCACTTGGCGCCCACTGATGCAAGCTGGCGGGGCGCAGCTCGAAAAGGCCATTGGTTGGGCTGAGCAAGCTGCGGGGGCGGTGGCGGCGGCGCATGCTGCAGGGATTGTGCATCGCGACATTAAGCCTGAAAATATAATGTTGGACAAGGCCGAAGTAGTCAAAATAGTAGACTTCGGCCTTGCCCGGCTGGGGGGCGCGGTGACTCCAGATGTAGAAGCGATGGGGTCCTCTGGAACAATTTCCGGGACACTCTCTGGGACGCTACCCTACATGCCGCCGGAGTTGTTGCTGGGCGAATTCGCTACCAGCGCTTCCGACGTCTTTTCGTTGGGGTCGGTATTTTATGAATTGTTCACGGGCCGGCATCCATTCTCAGCCCCGACACCGCTTGATGTGTATGCGGCAATCGAGAGTGGAACACCGGAGGCTCCGTCCATGGTAAGGGCGGAAATCCCACCGGCGTTGGACCGGTTGTTGCTTCGAATGCTTGCCAAAAATCCAGACTCACGTCCCTTGGCATGGGGGGTTGCCGAAGAGTTGCGGGCCATGGGGCAAGGTAGTTAGATAAAGCTGCGGCGCGTGGTTACGGCCGCTGCTGTTGGATTTGCCGGGCCACATTTTCAAAGGCTGCTGCCAGTGCTTCGCGGGTTGCGAGACCTGTGTAGGCATCCTTTGGATTCGTCCTCCGAGATTTGGGGACAAGAGAGTTTGTCATACTTTCCAGGGGTGGGGCATCTGCTCTAATTTCGCTGCTCTTTCCTTTTGCGTTGGAGGAGAGGACCGGCATTTCTTTACCCTGCTTCACCAGGCGGAAGTCCACTTCGGCTTCGATCCGGTTCTTACCCTTAAGGCTGATAATTTCACCGTAAACGGCGTTTTCACAAACCTCGTCCTTCGATGCTGCTTTGCGGGCGTTGTAACCTGCGTGGTTCAATTTGGCAACCAGTTCGTCTTCGACGTTCACCCCGTGAGTGGATTTTTGGGTGGTGTTTAGGAATTGGTTTACGCAGACGATGGAGCCTTTGCCGGTGAGGTTTGCTCCGATGATTCCCTGGACCACTTCTGGTTTGAAGGCATCCTGGGACGATTGTTTTGAAATGATTACGGTTCCGAGGGCGACCAAGGCCGCTGCGGATACAAATATGATGGCACCGTTCTTTTTGTTTAACATTCTGCTTCCTCGTGGCGGGGCTAAATTTGCCGCTCAATAGTATTAACAGGAAACGAGGGGAATTTAGATCATTTTTGTTTAAGTTTTTTTCCAAGCCACCCAAGTCCCTGTGTTGGAGAACGAAGAGTATTGGCCGCTGATGAACGCAGATAAACGCGGATAAGAAAAACAAAGACTTAGATGAGGTGGCTAAAGTAAAGACACTTCGGCCTTAAGATCTGGCTTCGATATTGAGAAAACCAGCGGGCTGCTGCCACTTCACCCGTTGCCGCTGCCAACCAAACAGCGCTGCCTGATTTACAGGCTCACCTACCTAACTCTCCAGCCAAGTAAGTAAAACGGGTATTCCATTTTAGCGGCCCACTGATTTTTTGAAAATGCGACTCGGATCGACCCGAGGCCTCCACCTTGCGGGGAGGCTTTTGAACGAGAGCATTCCGGCCGGAAGTTGATCTCTCTGTAATTAGATTAGCAGGTGGGTGCAAGGGATTTGCTTGGGGAAACTTGGTAAGTGGTTGAAAACAGGATGCTAGGGTGTGATGTTTTTGACTGTGATGGAACATGCCCTATCCAAAAACAATCGTTTGGCGGCGGACATGCCGAGGTTCCTAGAATTGAGGCTGCCAGCACTTTTCGCTGAAAACAACCAGCGATGGAGGAAACGGCTTTCGTCCAATGAGGATTTCAACAGGCGCAAATTCCCATGGTGAAGATGTCGGTGTTGTGATTGTTTTGCCCTGCCGGGCAACTGGCTTGAGCTCCTCAAACATCACATACCCATTGACGCCACCGCAGGAAAAGAATAGCCTTATTAGGCTCACATCGCTAAATTCAGCATGTACCAAGGTTGAGGTGGTCTATGTCTATACTCTTAGGGTCTCGCATTTCCGGCTTCTTGCTTCTGGCGTTTTTCTCTTCGGTTGCCTTAGGGCAATCGACAGATGCCACTATCTCTGGCTTAGTCATTGACTCCAGTGGTGCCGGGATTCAGGGTGCAAAGGTTACAGCAAAAAACAGCTCGACGGGTGTGGTTAATGTTACTGACGCCAATGCTACTGGCACCTATGTGTTTGCCGCACTCCAACCCGGCACCTACCAGCTTTCAGCCAGCCACAGTGGTTTTTCAAAGTATGTTATCAACGAGCTGGAATTGGAAGTCGGTTCGAGACTGAATCTGAACCTTGAACTGGCAATCGGGGCCACTTCAGAAGTGATTGAAGTAAAGGCGGACGCGGCGCAGCAATTGGGTTATCTTACTTCGTCTGTTGGAACCGTCATTTCAGGACGACGCGTCATGGAACTTCCGCTCGCTGGACGAAACGCAATGGATTTGCTTAAGACGCAAGCCGGCGTCACTGGAGCCAACGGTGGTCAGAATTTCAACGGGGCTCGCGTGGGCAGCCTCAATATCAGCGTGGACGGTACAAATGCTCAGGATAATTTACTAAACTCATTGTTTTTGGCCACCGTTACTTCCGGCATCAGCGTGGATAGGATTGAAGAGTTCCGCGTTGTGACTTCACCAGCTGATGCTGAACTGGGCCGTGGATCCGGCCAGATTCAGGCGCTTACTCGTTCTGGAACGAATGGATTTCACGGCAGTCTTTTTGAAGAGCATCGCGACCGATCGCTAAACGCCAACAGCTTTTTCAATAACCAGCGCGGCCAGGGGCGCGACTTGCTGATCCGCAATTTTTTCGGTGGTCGAATCGGTGGCCCTATAAAGAGGAACCGCACGT
>JAYUSZ010000342.1:0-8411 GCA_043755435.1 Bryobacterales bacterium
CCGGATTTCGCAAGCCGCGCACACTCTAGTCCCCAGCCTTCAACACAGGTGAATTGAGGGCACTCACCATTCAGGTGACAGTTGAATTCCACGTAACTGTCGGAGTGCAGGAGCGTTGATCTCTCGAGAGCGCCAACTGCCATTTTTGGGATAATTTGGACATCGCAAGCCAAACGGGGAGATGGTTCCCTGGCCTGAAGCAACAGAAGTCGGCGTGAAATCATTAAGGCCCTAAGCGGAGCGGCCTGGGTACCGTGTGCCCTTTGGCGGACTTTTTGAAACACTTCAAGTCTTACTCAACTGCCGTTTCTGGGATCAAGTAAGGCAACCTGTTAGTGCCGCATAGGTTGCATCTTCCAATAAGTGAGTGAACGCCACAACCACTCGGCGGGACCGAAGCGGAAGTACTTTAGCCAAATCGGGCTCCAAACCAGATTGATGATCCACATGGCCAGCACCACCCAATACAACTGGTAACGCTGCAATTTGGCGAAGTTCCCTAACCCGTAGCCATTAAAATACAAAGTGCACAAAATGGAAGTTAGTAAGTAGTTGGAAAGGGCCATGCGGCCAACATGCGCTAAGGGCACGGTGAGCCAGCGCCATCCCAGCTTTACCGCAATCATGATGAAACCAATATACGTGCCCGCCACAAGGAAGCGGCCCGCATCACCAGTGGAACCCATCAACGTCAGGTAACTTGGAAAAGCGTAACCGGTGGCTGCCCATTGCTTGGCGGCCCAATAATTGAGAGGAACGCCTAGCAACAACCCGGCAGCAATCATTGCGAGGTAAAACGCATAGCTTCGGGAAGCATCGAAAACCCCAGCTTTCGCCAGGCCCATGCCCATCACCAGCATCCCCAGAATATCCAGGAACATGAACTGATAGAAATCGGTGAATTCAAACATTACCGCCACGCCAGACCGCCGTTTCAGATTCTCCAGCCAGCCACCTCGAACGGATGCGATTTCTTCTTCAACCTGTTTCTTGCTCGGTTGAAAAGTGGCAGCAAGCGAAGTCCATTCCGTTACAGTCTTTTTCTCTTCGGCCGTCAACTGCTTTCCCGCAGCTTCGCTGGCCTGCAGTTCCTCAGCCTTATTGGCCATCTCCCCAATGGCAAATCCGCCGCCAATATTTTGAAGTGAATGAAGCGAGATAATCACAATTCCTGTTATTACCAATGCACGGGCAGAAGCTTTACGCAATGGAAACAATAGCAACCCGACCATGCCATAACCAAACAGAATGTCACCTGCCCAAATCAGATGGGCATGCAATAAACCAAACAGGATCAGCCACAATGTGCGGCGATAGTAAATATCAGCAGCAGCGATTCCAGCGCCGCGTTGCTCCGCGCGCTCCAACAGGATGATAGTGCCGGTACCGAAGAGCATGGAAAATATGCAGCGCATTTTTCCATCCCAAAACGTCATGGCGATTAACCAGGTTGTGAAGTTGATGCCTTCAGCGCCGCCGTAGGCTGCGGGGCTCATGTAGGCAGCAAACGGAAGCCCGAAGGAAACGATGTTTAGAAGCAGAATACCCAGAAGTGAAAAGCCGCGCAAAGCATCGACGGAATGAATCCGATCTTCCGCCAACACTGGTCTGACAACTTCAGTGATTTCTTCCATTGAAGAAGATTACCATGTGCGATGCGACAACTTCGGGCTGCGCCGGAGTGTTTCCAATCACTCTGGAATACTGTCTGGTGTAAGACTTATGAATCTTTTGAGTTTCCACCTGGTTCGCCTCAGCAAGCAATCTGAGGTATAACTTGTGGTGGCCCAAGGCATTGGGTCAAATAATAGAGCTCCCCCAGCAACTATCGCTAATTGCTTGGTATCTTCTTGCTGTTGTTTCGCTTGATTTGCGCCGATTGGAAGGAATATAGTGGCTACAAGCCATTCAGCGGGGTTCCCCAACCGAGTAGTCCGGGGTTGCTGTAATAGTTGTTCAATTATGAGGAGTCCAAGATGACTAAGTCTCTTTTCAAGAGCTCAATTCTATCCGTACTGCTATGCTTCACCGCATTAGCTCAGGCGCCTACGGGCACCATCACAGGCCGGGTAACTGACGGCAGCGGCGGAGCAATCCCCGGCGCCAAAATCACCATTGAAGCCGAAACCACAGGATTTAAACAGACGCAAACTTCTAATTCAGAAGGCCGCTACGTTCAACCTAGCCTTTTACCGGGCTCATATAAAGTAACGTCGGAAAAAACGGGCTTCTCCAAGTTCATCACTACCGGAATCGACCTGGATGCCAGCCAATCCGTAACCGTAGACGTTTCGATGAAAGTCGGCGATGTGGCAACCACTGTGGAAGTAACGGCTGATGTGGCGCAGTTGAAGACGGAAACGTCCAGCGCAGCCACCACTATTACGCAACGGCAAATTTTGGACCTGCCCACCAATCGCAACCCGTTTGCGATTGCACAATTGACGACGGGAGTAATTCCCGGCGGCGGTTCAACTCCTTGGATCAGCGGCGGCCGCAATGCCACAAGTGAAATCTTGATTGACGGAAACACTGGCATTGTTCCAGAAAACAACGTCAGCATCAATGATGGCGGCTATACCCCAATCATGGACAGCATCGCCGAAGTGACAGTGATCAAGAATTCACTGGCTGCCGAATATGGACGCACTGGCGGCGGCGTTATCACCGCAACCACCCGTAGCGGCGGCAACACTCCACATATTGGATTGTTTGAATACTTCCGCAATCCGGCATTGAATGCCAATAGCTGGGGTAATAATCGCAACGGCGTGAAGCGCCCTAATTGCTGCTCATTCAACCAATACGGGTTCAATGTCGGCGGACCGATTGTGATTCCTCATATCTATGACGGCCACAATAAAACCTTCATGTTCTGGAGCCATCAGTTCACCAAGAACTCCAGCATCCAAACCCCTACTGCCACAGTGCCTGTTCAGGAATGGAGAGACGGTAATTTTGCCAATCTCCGTCAAGCCAACAATGCGGCAGGCAATCCTCTTATCGTCATTTATGATCCGTTGACCTATAGCAACGGCGTTCGTACTGCCTTCCCAGGTAACATAATTCCTCAAAACAGAATTGATCAGGTTTCCAAAAACCTATTGAAGTTTTGGCCAAACCCGAACAACACACAGAACATCACTGCTGGTGCCACAACCATTGGTTCAAACAACTTTCTGGCACAAGGCAAGCAGCGCAGCACCGATAACCGCTTCGATTCGCGCCTGGATCATTACTTCAGTGAAAAACTGAGAATGTTCGCACGCGGCTCCTACGATAATGGGCCTAACTTTCCATTTAATGGCTTTGGCAACATCGCCACAAGCATTGGTGACGGCAATACAACCAGCACATTTCCCAACATCACCAGCAACTTTGTTTATTCCATTACCCCAACCACTATAGTCAACGCCAGCTTGGGTTTTGGACAGAAGGACGTTACTCGATATCCTTTCTCCACTGGCACAAAGCCCAGCTCTTTAGGATTCCCTACAGCGCTGGATAGCATCGTTGCTTTGAATAACTCGGAGTTCCCAAACATTAGTGGAACAGGCGTCGCCAACCTTGGCCAAGCTACCTTCACCTATTTAGACATCAAGTCTTACGCATATACAGCTCGCGGAGACGTCAGCAAAGTATTAGCCAAGCACACCTTCAAGACTGGCGGTGAATATCGCAAGTTAATGCTGAACTTCACGCAATACGGTAACCCCAGCGGACAATACAGCTTTGGCATCAACCCAACCTCCAGAGTTGCTGGTCCTACCAATCCTACAAGCCAGATTGAAGGATTTGGATTCGCCAGTTTCCTGCTTGGAATTCCCAACAACGGCGGCGGTGTCAGCCATAGCTTCTCAAACGCAACGGCAGCCAACTACTTTGCATTTTTTGTGGATGACACATGGAAGGTCTCCCGCAAGCTTACTATGAACATTGGCTTGCGCTACGAAGCAGAACAGCCAAGAACCGAACGTTTCAATCGTTTGAATCATTTCGACCTGAATGCTCCTTCCCCGCTTGCCGGAAAGATTCCTGCATTCCCAAATTTGAAAGGTGCTTTCGTATTCCAGGACAAGGACAACCGTCGTCAGGTTCCTACGGATCTCAACAACTGGGGACCACGTTTTGGCTTCGCATATCAGATCACACCGAAGACGGTGTTCCGTGCAGCTTACGGTATCACTTACTCCGGTTCGGCTATTACAGCGGCTGGTACCTCTGGCAGCTCTGGCGTAATCGGATTCGAGAACAGCACTCCATTCACATCCACCATCGACAACTATGCCACCATTTTGACCACTTGGAGCAACCCTTACCCAACAGGCTACAATCTGCCACTAGGTGCAGCTGGCGGTCCTGGAACCAACATCGGATTGGGCATCGGCAGTGGCATTTTCATCGACAATCAGAACCCCATGATTCAGCAATGGAACGGAAACCTACAGCGCGAAATCAAGGGCGGATGGGTTCTAGAAGTTGGTTATCTGGCCAGCACTGGGCATCATTTGATCGACGGCGAAGGTGGCATCAACATGAACCAGTTGCCAGCCTCGGCCTTCGCCTTAGGTGCATCGCTGAACGACAACTTACCAAATCCGTTTTATCGAGTGGCAGGCGTAAACACCACGTCGGCTCTTTATAACGGACTCACCACTTCCCGCCGCCAATTGCTTGCGGCTTTTCCTCAATATACCGGCGTCTCTCCATTCCGTATTCCACAGGCCAACTCAAACTACAATGCATTCACGTTTGAAGCCAACAAGCGCTTCTCTCACGGATTACAAATGTTAGTCAGCTTCACGGGTGGTAAGACGCAAGATGACGCATCGGCTACCGTGGGCTTCCTTGGTAACCTTGGCGGCAAGCAGGATTACTATAATCGCAAGGCTGAAAAGTCCATCTCAGCGCAAGATATTTCCAAGCGCCTGGTGATCAGTGGAAACTATGAAATTCCGTTTGGCCGGAACCGCAAGTTCGCCGCAAATTTGCCAAAGCCAGTAGATTTCGTGCTTGGTGGATGGCAGGTTAACGGCATCTATACGGCGCAAAGGGGACTTCCTTTTGCCATCGCCAATGGTGCTAACAACTGCCAGATTGGCTGCGCCAACCAGCGTCCCAACAACAATGGCACCTCAGCGAAGAGAACCGGTCCAATCGACCAACGCTTGGGAACCGGTGGAGCACCAACTTACTTTGACACAAGCGTGTTTTCGCAAGCTGGTAACTTCACTTTTGGAAACACCTCGCGCTTCTCACCTGACCTACGTGCACCGTCTTTGTTCAACATGGACTTCTCAGTTTTCAAAGGTTTCAAATGGAGAGAGAAGTTGACTGCTCAGATCCGTGCTGAAGCTTTCAATGGCTTCAATCACCCAACCTGGAGCAATCCTGGTTTGACCGTGAACCAGCCCGGAACGTTCGGCATCATCACAGGTGCTAATGGCAATCGGACCATGCAATTGGCTTTGAAGGTTAATTACTAAGTTACCGAAGCGTTGATTTAGAAAGGGGCTTCCGTAACAGGAAGCCCCTTGGTAGTTTAAATAGGACATTTATGCGATTCCTCATTTTCCTTCTCTTTTCCATCACCGCCACTCAAGCCCAACAGGCCACCGACAAAGCCACTATCGACCGCTGGATGAAGGAGCTCTCCAACTGGGGGCGCTGGGGGAAAACCGATCAAGCTGGAACTTATAACCTGATTACCGCCACCAAACGCAAGGCCGCCGCAGGGCTTGCGAAGGAAGGGTTCGCCGTATCACTCACCCGCGATGCGGACACCGTAAAATCGGCCGACAATGGCAATCCGTTTGGCCGCAAAATGTTATCCAGCGGCGTTGACCCCAAACCGATGTTCGCCATGGATAACTACAGCACCAGTTACCACGGCCAGTCACTTACTCACTTAGATGCCCTCTCCCATATGTTCTATGAAGGGAAGACTTACAACGGCTACGCACAGGATCAGATCAACGCCAGTGGTGCCGGACAACTGGACGTCACTGCCTTCAAAGCCGGCTTCTTTTCGCGCGGAATCCTGGTCGATATTCCACGCTTGAAAGGATTGAAGTACCTTGAACTCTCCACCCCTATCTACCCTGCTGATCTCGATGCCTGGGAAAAGAAGACAGGCATTAAAGTTGGTCCTGGTGATATCGTCTTGGTGCGCACGGGCCGCTGGGCTCGCCGCGCGGAAAAGGGCGCTTGGGATATCGGCCAGGCTGCCGCAGGAATGCATGCATCCTGCGCCCGCTGGTTCAAGCAGCGCGATGTTGCCATGGTTGGTTCCGATACTCACGGGGAGTTGGAACCATCGGGCATTGCCGGCATCCCATTCCCGCTGCATCAACTGCTGATTGTTGCCATGGGCACTCCGATGCTCGACAACTGCGATTTGGAAGCGTTGGGCGAAGCCGCAGCGGCACGTAAGCGTTGGGAATTTCTGTTCACAGCATCACCCATACCAGTGCCGAAAGGGACCGGATCGCCCATGAATCCCGTAGCTGTGTTTTAGACCCACGTTATAATACAGTCTATGAATCGCCGGTCGTTCCTTACTACAGCAGCAGTTCCCTTGGCTGCTAATAATATGGCTGCTGCACAACAGTTACGAGGTCTCAACTTGCGTCTAGGCATCGATCTTTTCAGTATCCGGTCACAGGGCTGGACCCCTTTTGAGTACCTTGACTACTGCGCCAAATGGGGTGCCAAGGTTGTTCACTTCTCCGAAATTCGGTTCATTGGAAACCTTGAAAAAGACCACTTAAAAAAGGTGGGCGAGTACGCAAAGAAACTGGGGATTGAAGTGGAAATCGGCATGCGCTCCATCTGCCCAACTTCAACTCTGTTCGATCTAAAACAGGGCACTGGCGAAGAACAGATCGGTCGCATGATTGACGCAGCAGTTACCGTGGGTTCGCCAATCGTTCGCGCCTTCCTCGGCCAAAGCGCGGATCGCAGCACGAAGATTCCGCTGGAACAGCATATTGAAAACGCCGCCAAGGTTCTGCGTGGTGTGCGGTCAAAAGCTATGGACAACGGCAAGAAAATCGCCATTGAAAATCACGCCGGCGATATGCAGGGCCGCGAATTGAAATCGCTGATTGAACAAGCAGGCAAGGATTTTGTGGGTGCCTGTCTTGATTCCGGCAACCCCTGTTGGACAGTGGAAGATCCGCACGTCACCCTGGAACATCTTGCTCCCTATGTGCTCACGAGCCATGTTCGTGACAGCATGGTTTGGCGCACTCCAGAAGGTGCAGCCGTGCAGTGGACCCGGCTGGGCGAAGGCAACGTTGACATTGCCGAATGGATCAAGAAGTACGTGGAACTGTGTCCAGGCAAAGCAATGTCGCTGGAAATCATTGTTACCAACGCACGGCAGTTTCCCTATCTACAACCGAAGTTCTGGGATGCGTACCGTAAACAGCCCGCGTGGGAATTCGCACGCTTCGCGGCGATTGCTGAAAAGGGCAAGCCGCTGCCTGACCATCCCAAGCTTCCGCAGCCAGATGCAGTGGCCAAGGAACGGGAAGATCTGGAAGTTTCCTTAAGGTGGCTAAAAGCCCTCCAAAGCGCATGAGGACTGCACTTCTCAGTTTAGTTTTGTTATGTACCACAGCCTCGGCGCAGTTGGTGGATTTCGTCAAAAGCCAGACTGCTCGCGGAAATTTTGAAGCCGTAGAGCAGATGATCGCTCAGCTAAAAGCCAAGCACGGCCCTCTTCCGGAAATCATTGAAGGGCATTCCTGGCTGGGCCGAGGAGCACTTGCGGCCAAGCAATTGGACAAGGCGGAAAAGTACGCGGCCGCTACGTACGCGCAATGCGAAGATGCTTTGAAGAGCCGCAAATTGGACTTTGAACCACGCTTGCCGATTGCATTGGGTGCTGCTATTGAAGTGCAAGCTCAGGTGCTGGCGCAGCGAGGCCAACGTAGTGAGGCAGTGAGTTATCTGAACACGCAACTGAACCGCTATCGCTCCACCAGCATCCGCGCACGTATTCAAAAGAACATTCATCTGCTGAGTCTTGAAGGTAAACCCGCACCGCCTTTGGAAGGCGTGACGAAATGGCAAGGCAAGCCGACGCTGGTATTTTTTTGGGCACACTGGTGCGCCGATTGCAAACAACAAGGTCCAGTGATTGAGCGGTTGCGTCAGGAATTTCATGCGCTGCAGGTGTTAGCTCCAACGCAAACTTACGGGTATGTTGCTGGAGGCGAGGATGCCACGCGAGCCGTAGAGCTTCCCTACATCAAGCGTGTCTTCGACCAATTCTATGCCTCGTTAGGGCCAGTGCCAATGCCAGTGAGCGAGGAAAATTTCCGTGCCTACGGGGCGAGTTCCACACCAACGCTAGTGCTTGTAGATAAGGCGGGAGTGGTGAGAATGTATCATCCAGGACAGAT
>JAYUSZ010000343.1:0-3353 GCA_043755435.1 Bryobacterales bacterium
TCGCTGAGACTTTCCCAATTTCCTGGCGTGAACCAATCAACCAAATTCAGGTTCGGCGACAATTTCAGAAACGATTGGCTGAAATTTGAAAGCCCATCGCAATCGCCGTTGCCCGTTGTTGCGAAAACATTTCCGGAACTGTCGGCCGCCAATCCGCGGCCCGAATGCCAAATGGCACCGTAGCCGGCAGTAGAAGTGGTGATGAAAGCAGCCACTTGTTTGCGGATATTGGAGGCGTCATAGGCGGCAATCCAACCATGATAGGGATACTCATCGTTGTGCGATCCGAAGGCGATATAGACATTGTTATTGGATAGCAATAGCCCCGGGCGCTGCATATGCTGGATGGGGTCGAAGCGAATGGTCATCCCATCGCTACCATCTCCAGTACCAGCAACATTCATCTTTATTTCTACTGGACTCCCGGGCTTATCCAAGCCGTCGGTTAGATCCAAGGCACTCAAAGTAAAAATAGGTTCATTGTCGGGGAATGTGCAACTCACCACATAAATGGTTTGGCGGCTGAGGTCAATTACTGGCGTACTAAGTATTCCGATTTCTTTTTCAATGTCTGCAAAGCGCCGGTAGTAGCTGGTGGGAAGCGAAGGACCCAGGTTCACTTTCCAGAGAGGTTCGACATTTTCTGGGGCATCGGCATCAAAAGCATAAAGGCTATTGTGCATGGTGGCCACATACAACACATTTTTCCGTTCGCCGTTGATGGCAACATTGCGCACATATAAAGGCTGGGCGAAGATGTGCCCATCTACAGGGAATGCACCGACTTTGCCAAATTCTTGATCATTTACGGCACCGGGACGCAGTATGGTCTCAGCCAAATTGGCGCCGGTGCGGTTGTTGTCGTAGTTGGCTGTAAGAACGTTGGGCTGTGCATTCAAGCCCACTGAGGCAAAGCAGGTGATAGCACAAATAGCTTGAACAAATTCAAGTGCATATTTTGATATCCGGTCCACTAACCTAGAATACCAACTTGTGAACTGACTCTCCACTAATCAAGGGGCATATTCATGTTAAGATTTCTCCAGATTTCCAGGAGTGTAGATATTGCAATTCGAAGCAGATTGAGACGGACTTAATTTGCGGTTCCAGATCCCACAGCCGTTGACCGGTATCCGGCATCAGTTTCCATGGTGACGGAGTATGGTTCCCCACCCTGCCCCGCGCAAAATCCAGTCGGTTAGTATTTTTATTTCTTTCGCAGGAAGCTTCAAACCTGGCGGCATTTGCGTATCGCCGGTATGCTGCAGGGTTTTCAGCAAATAGCTGTCTTGGGGCTTTCCAGGAACAATCGCCGGTCCGTGCCGGCCGCCTTTGAACAAAGTATCCCGGTCATCAAACGCAATCCCAGCATTGTTCAATTGCTGGTTGTGGCAGGGCAAGCAACGCCTTGTAAGAATCGGAGCAACACGCTTGTCGAAGTATTGCGAAGGATCATGAGCCCACCACCCAAGCAACAAAAGCAGGCCCGGATTCACTACTTCTTCATTCCTATACCGAACTGATTCCCAGCAGTTGTAACCTTGCCTTTCGTCACAATCAAATCCAGCATTTTCTCGCTATGCACTTGCCTGCCGGTTTCGTCCTGCAAGCTGGCAATGATCTTTCGAGTAGCAACGTCAATCATTTCGCCAGTTGAGGAATAGGCAATTTTGCCATCAATGCTGAAGCTAACCCAACCCGGGGAATCGCGCACTGGAATGCTTGCCACTTGCTTAGGAGGCATCACCGTGGCATCGAAAATGTGGAGATGGTTGTTGTGTCCATCTGCGATCCAAATTTCCTTTTCATCTTGCGTCATCGCGATTCCATGGCTTGGACAACCATGGCGCTTCACCGGACCTTTTTGAAAACCCGTCACTTCAACGCGGTGTAGCTTCTTGCCCGTTTTGATGTCACCAACTTCAAAGCCAAGTAACTCGTTGATATTCACAAAGCAGAGCGTGTTGCTGCCATTCACCGTAAAGGGGCGGATAACGTTGGCGAATGGTCCTACTGTGGCTGTTATCTTATGTTTGGACGCATCGGCAATTGAGAGAACCGGCGATTTCAAGCCTGCGAGATAAACGTGCTTTCCATCCAACGAATAAGTGGTGTTGTGTGAAGCTGACTTGGCTTCAATCTTTGTGATCACGTTGCCATTCATGGCATTCACTACCGTCCAAAAGGGACCCTCAAACTGAGGAACATAAAGGGTTTTGCCATCCGGCGAAATGGCAAGCCGGTCGCAACCGCCTTCGAATGCCTTGTCCCAATACTGTTTCCCAGTAATGGCGTCCACTGCCATGATTCGGTTGATGGTGCTGATGTAGACGCGCCCAGTTTTCGCGCTTGCGGCTATGCCTTTTACGTTCTCCAGCTTCTGATCACCCACAGGTTCTTTCCATGTGGGAATTCGCTTGACAAACTTGTAACCCGCATCGATGTCAAAAACAAGGAGGCCCAATCCACCATACTCGGGGTAATTCCGAATCCCCGGACTGGCAACGTAAAGCAAGTGTTGCTTGGCCGCAGGCGATTGGCTGTGCAACAACGATGTGAGGCCAGTAACAAATAAGCCAAAGAGCGCGAACTTGCCGATCCAAACTTGTTTCATATGATTCTCCCTAGGAAACGTAATCATATAACATACGGACCCGCTTTTCCATATTCATGGGACGGCCAAAAAAGCTAGCGCCGGCGAACTTGCGGGGTTTCCCGTTTCATCAACCTTTCGCTTCGTTGCAGCTGATCCATTTCCCGCTGTTTGGAACTTTCAGAAGGAGTGGGTCCGCCGCCCTTCACTGTCAAATACGGACCAACAGGAGTCGATTGAGTACCCACCTGAAGATCGACGGAAAGGTCACCGTCACTAGCATCCCCCGGAACTATCAAGTTCACTTGATATAGTCCAGGATTGAATGGGGCAATCCCAACATAGAGAATGTTTGAATTGGGCAAAGGCTTGCCACCCAATTGAATTTGTACATTGCCTTTGACTCTAGAGATGGAGTCAGGAATTTGACCAGCTTCGAGTGCCGGATCTGTTTCGCCAAGCCCAGTAGCGAAAAGCGAAACTACATCACCAGGTTTTGCGGCCGCAAAGTTTGCGCCTACTGGCTGGCCGCTGATAGCGTTGATGGCCGCAATCGGATTGCGTCCACTTACTGTCTGCGAGAAGTAGAAGAATTCCGGCGTTGCTGTGCGAACTGCAACAGATTCCGGCAGGCTGATTTTTTCATCCGCAGTTCCGCAGGAAGTAATTACGCGCACATCCGCATTAGTGGAAGCCGCGGCCAATGCCGGCACCTGGAAATTTACTTGATTGGCGAATAGTGCATAAATGGGAGCCCTCA
>JAYUSZ010000344.1:0-3346 GCA_043755435.1 Bryobacterales bacterium
AAGGCGTTGGACAAATCAATTGAAATTACCGGTGTGCGGCTAGTTGAGAAAACGGGCGGGAAAAGCGGACACTACAAGAGAGACGATCGATGACTGCGGCAGTTCTGACGATTAGTGATTCCTCGTTCCTGAAAATGCGCAAGGATGAATCAGGCCCCGCTGTTAGCCATAGGTTGGTGGAAGCCGGGTTTACCGTTACCATGACGGAAGTGATTCCGGACGAGCAGCACTTGATCGCCAGGCGAATCGTGGAGATCGCCGATAGCAATTCGGTACGAGCCATCATAACTACGGGGGGCACTGGTGTTACGGAGCGCGATGTAACGACAGAAGCTATTCGGCAGGTTCTGGACAAAGAAATGCCTGGGTTGGGCGAGCTCATGCGGAGCGAAGGATTGAAGAAGACCCCTCTTGCGGTGCTGAGTAGATCGACGGCCGGCACGCGGGGCAGGTGTTTTGTGGCCGCGCTTCCAGGGAGCCCAAAAGGCGCGGTGGAGTCACTTGATGCTATTTTGAAGCTAGTGCCGCACATTCTTGATTTGATTGATGGGAATAGCAATCACGAACCATTCGTGCAGGGAAACTCTGGAGAAACCGGGGCGGGAGCAGCAACGTCCAAATAACTTAAACACCATGCGCCAGACCTTACCAATACCAATACTTTTTCTACTTTTGGCCCGCAATGCATCCGCGCAAGACTCCACCATTCCCAAGTTTACAGGTGAGGTGCAAAACGTGATTGCCCCTACGACGGTCTCATTGAAAGATGGTCGAACCGTGAATGATCTGCAACCGCATCAGTTTATGCTGTTCGACAACGGCAAGGAGCAGAGCATCCGGGTTGATCAGGTAATGCAGCCAATGTCGATTGTTGTCTGCGTGCAATCCAACAGCAAGGTGGAACCGGTTTTGAAGAACATCAAAAAAATGGGCCCGCTGCTTGAGGCGATGGTGATTGGCGATACGGGAGAGGCAGCGGTGATTGCTTTCGATGGAAGGGTGCGGGTGATGGAAGATTTCACTAAGAGTGGCCAAAAAATCCAAGCAGCTTTGAACAAAATCAACCCCGGCGGGGATCAAAATAGACTGGTAGATTCCGTCGTCAAAGCGGCGGAAATGCTGAAAACACGGCCTTCTGGAAACAGACGAGTGATTCTCTTGATCAGCGAAACGCAGGATAAATCAAGCGAAGCTCCCGTTCGGGAGGCTCTTTATGCAATACAATTTGGGAACATCAGCGTCTACTCGGTGAACATCAACCGCTTAATCGGGAAGTTGCTCGCGAAAGCGCCACCACCTCGAGAGAGTCCAGTCCCTCTTGGGGCTCAGCATTTACCACCTGGAGTAGCGATGACGCCACAAAATGCCACGCTGATGTCCTCACAGGGCAATGTGCTTCCCATTGTTGGGGAGATTTTCAAACAGGTGAAGTATATTTTTGTAGACAATCCATTGGAAGTTTTCACTAAGTTCAGCGGCGGGAAGGAGCGGTCATTTTTGAATCAGCGGGATCTGGAACGTGTAATTGCTGAGATTGGAGAGGAACTGCACAGCCAATACATACTCTCCTATACCCCGAGCGATAGTGTGAAGTTGGAAGGTGGGTATCACGAGGTAAAGGTGGCCATTCGCGAGCACCCGGAATGGATTGCCAGAACCAGGCCAGGATACTGGATGGCGGCTATTCCAACCCAGTAGTGAGTTTTATGGCACAGAACTAAAGCCAGAGAATTACGGAAGAACATTTTTTTGGGGTCTTGGTTGGGTTTTTCATGACAGTTCCTACCTAGAACAATAATGCGTAAACCACCTGAGACCTATGGACCCTCAGTCCTGATGGTCCTAAACGAAATCCTGATTTTGTACTAAGAAGCCAATGAGGTGCGCGTTCCACAGAACCTTTCTACGGTGGAAAGAAGTTCAGAAGCATTCACGGGTTTAGCCAAGAAACCATCAAATCCTGCTTTCCTGCACATCTCTCGATACTCAGGTGTAGCATTGGCGGTGAAGGCAACAACTGGGACAGTCCTGCCATTTTCGAGTTCCCTAATCTTGGATGTAGTTTCAATCCCGTCCATCCCAGGCATCTGTAAGTCCATCAAAATCAAGTCGAATCTCGATGAAGAAACTCGAATGATGGCTTCAGGACCGCTGAGCGCCGCAACCACTCGGTAGTTTCTTTTGGTCAAGGTGCGAGAGACAATTCGCTGCGCAACTTGATTGTCTTCTACTACTAGAACCCGCGGAAACTGAAAAGAACCCGATCCCACTGTGGCTGCAATCGCATTCCTGAATTCTGACTTGGGACTTTTCTTTTGATTGGCAGTAAGGACTGGAACTGCGAAAGCAAAAGTACTACCTTTGCCTGGGTCGCTTTCAAGTGAAATGGAGCCGCCCAGCAACTGAACCGTCTTTTGAGCTAGTGCCAGGCCCAATCCCAAGCCGGAAAATTGCCGTGCCAATCCAGTGTCCAATTGGCGGAAGGCTTCAAAGATCGCTTCTTGACGATCCTGCGGTATTCCAATTCCTGAATCCTGAACTTTCACTTGCAGCTGAAATCTGTCTTGGTTGAGTTCGCCCACTGCATTGATGAGTATTTCTACTTTTCCAGTTGGGGTAAATTTGATGGCGTTGTCGAGTAAATGACAAAATACTTGACGAATGTGGATCGCATCACCGATGGCGGTTTCAGGGAGGGAATCCTCGCATTTGCAAATGAAGCTCAAGCTTTTTCCGTCCGCCTTGGGACCGTATTCTGCCACGGCGGATTGAAACAGTTCTTCTATCCGGAATTCTGACTCGTCCAAAAAAACCTTTCCTGCAGACAAGGAGGTGTATTCCAATGTGGCATGCAGTACTGCAAAAAGGCTCTCGGCGCAGGCCTTAATCGATTGTGCGCACTCCTTTTGTTCGTCTTGCAGTTCACCCTCGAGCAGGACTTCAGTTAGGCCTAGAATGCCATTCAGCGGTGTTCGGATTTCGTGATTGAGACTAGCCAGGAAGTTGGATTTCAATTCCGACAATTCGTCACGAACCGATAGAGTATTACCCATCATGCGATACAAAAGTGTTTCCTGATTCGTTGATCGGCGGATAGAACCTAATCAATGAGGGGAAAGACAGAGAAACACTTATGTATCTTTTAAAAAGATCTTAATCTTCGCTTGAGAAAATGCCCCCAAGAGCCCTCAACGGGCTATGTTCGTCTCCACCGCCACGCGCTGGGGCCAATTCACGGCGTAGCTTCGACAGGGTCATACTTTGCACAATGACTCGTCCTGGGCCCGATAAAGTGGCAAGAAACAAGCCTTCTCCGCCAAACAGCGCAGTCTTAATGCCCCCAACC
>JAYUSZ010000345.1:0-8373 GCA_043755435.1 Bryobacterales bacterium
ATGCCTAAACAGATGGGGGAAGCAGGGAGCATCAACGAGTAAGAAAAAGCCTCATAATCCCAAAAACGGCAGTTGGCGCCCTGTTGAGAGGACAACTCTAGCTAGTACACCGAGACAGTTAAGTGGAAGGCGATTGTCACCTGCGTGGTGAGTGCCACTAAACTGCTGCAGGTTACGGTCGCGCCTCTGTAACCATGTAAACGACGTACATGCAGTTACAGAGGCGCGACAGTAAGGGAGTGCTCGCGCGACCTACTCTAACAACTTAGCTTATTGGATGGCCGCGATCGCCGAGCCCTGACCATAAACCAGGTTGCCATTCCCGCCATCCAGCGCAAGCGCTAAAGAGCGGAAGGTTCCGGTCTGCGTATCTGCAGGGACCTCGAAGTCCACAACATACACGCCGATCATGCCTGGAGCGTAAGCAGTACTCACTACCCGAACACCAGCGTCATTTACACCGACGATAGTGGAAGCAGCCACGTTCTGACCAGCCACACCGGCACGGTTAGTATCGGTCGCTGGATTAGTAACACCCAGTCCAGTAGCGAACATACGCAACACATCCCCACGGCGAGCCGCGTTGGTTGGAGTTACATAGCTGCCATCAGCACGAAGCAGAACCGCATATCTGCGGCCAGAAGAATCACTGGTCTCGAAGATACCCGGCTGCACTCGCAGTACTGGGACGCCGCTGATTGAAGTTAATCCTCCGTTACGTATAGTTACGGAGGTTGTGCCAGGAGCCAAAGAGCAAGGAGCCTGAACCGTGATCTGTTCCTGGCCATTAACGTTGGACACCGCATAGATAGGAGCATTGGTCGTATCGAACAGCACTTCAATACCGCGAAGTAGAGTTGGAAGCGGTCCACCAAGAATGAAGTTGGCTAAAACCGTACCCTGCACCCCGGGGACAAGATTCGTTCCGAAGATATTTAGTAATCCGCAAGGCACCACTCCTGATGCATTGCTGGCGGCGTTCACAATGTTACCGGCTGTGAACACTGGGCCAAGCAATCGTACCGTCAGGTTAAACGAAGCGGCTAAGTTAGCGAAGCTGGCACGAACAGTCGCCGCACCTGCTACGGGTCCCGCTGTGACATTCACCGTGGCAACACCGTTTGAATCGGTATTGGTGGTTGAAGATGACAAGGTGGCAGAACCACTTACTACGGCCCATGTTACTGCTGCATTCGATACAGGGCTATTTCGATCATCCAGTAACCTGACGCTAAGTGCTTGCGGGAATGGTGTATTAACCGTTGCAGTTTGCCCGTCGCCACTTACTGCGCTGAGCTGCGTGACGTTCACATTCACAGTGAAAGTGAAGGAAGCCGTCACACTGCCTACACGGACACGGACAAGGTGGGCACCAGGAGAGTTCCCAAGACGGCCCAATGCCGATACACGACCATTGGAATCGGCTATAGACACCACGTTTTGCAAAACAATAGATCCTGCGTCAACCACTTCAAACTGTGCCGTCTGGCCAGGGAGAGGATTGCCGAAAGCATCGTTGATTTCCGCCAGGAATGCCAATGGGAGGATTGCTCCGGGGTTTCCGTTTTGGTTGTTACCTTGTCGCAAGGTAATGCGAGCAGGTGCGCCTGGAAGCACGCGGATGTTGATTCCCGCGCCACCCAAGGAAAGAGCAGAACCCACGCTAACCACCAAACTATCCCTGCCCAACTTGCCGCCCAGTTGTAGATCGCAAGTAGCTAGACCAGTCGCGTCGCTAAGAACAATGCCGCCAACGCAAGCCGCGGTTGGGCCAAGCAGTGGATCATTGATCAAAGTCTTCGCTTGCAGTCCTACATTCGGAATGGGTTGGCCTGATTGAAAGCCGCTGGTTGCAACCACGCGGATTTGGACAGCGCCTTTAATAATGGAACCGGCCTGCCCTACCAATTCAACTCCGTCCAACGGAGCAATTCGGGTAACATTCGGATTCGTGTCTTTCACTGTTGTGACAATGAATAGAACCGTAGCCGTCCCATTGGTTGCCGTGACAGTTGTCTGCGCATAAGAGGAGCCAGGAAGCACCTGACCAGCCAACATACCGGCCGAAGCAATCCCGTTAGCATCGGTAACGGAAGTACAAGTTAGTCCAGAGCAAACAGCATTGGGAATGCTGATTCCATTTTGAACATTGCTTTGCATGGTGCCCGAGCCCTGCGTGATCGTGAAGGTCACGGTCTGTCCTGAAACAGGATTCCCTTGAACGTCCACCACTTTCACAGAGAAGGCATCTTTCACAAGGAAGAATTCCAACGCAAATTGTCCATTGCCATCAACAGCTGTCATGGAGGCGATCGTTCCACCACCACCACCGCCGCCAGCACTGCCGACGGAGAGGACAAATTCTGTCGTAACCGCGCCATTTGCAGCACTTGCCGTCACCTTAAACGAAGAAGTTGAAGATGGGGCAGTCACAATTGCCTGGGCATATCCAAAACCGTTGGTTTGAACCGAAGCCCCTTGAATGGTTGCGCCGGAATTATCGCTGCTGAAAGTCACCGGTACGTTTTGAAGGGGTCGCCCCGTGCTGTCAATTGCTCGAACCAGCAACGGTTGATAGGTGCCACTGGGAATGGTGGATTGCAGAGTGTTATACCCGATCAATCGAACCGGGGTTCCTGTCGCCGTTTGAGCGGCAAACGTAAGGCCGCCGACGTTCGAGGTGATTGCCACTTGACCGGAATTATTGGCCGGCTGACTCGATAGGTCAATCCTGTACAGGGAAGTTGCCGTGGACAAAAACATCCAGCGCGGCGTGGGCAGTTCATTGGTTGTGGTGACGTAGCCAATGCTATTGATCCGGCCGATGCTACCGAACTCTGCTCCATTGATATTAAAAGGGCTGAGGCTAATTTCGTAAAGCTGCTGCGTTTCAGCGGAGTGAGCGTAAATCCTATTGTCGGATACCACATAAAGGCTCGACAGGGTTGTCTGGAAATTCGGAATTGTGCCCGTGAGTTGTCTGCTGGTCAAGTCGAACAACAGCGCAGAGGAACCGGTCGATGGGGTTTGGTTGACCGCGACGGCGAAGCGGCCATCGGAGGTGAAGACCACTTTCCCAGGACGCGCGTTCAAAGCGATTTCAGAGCGCACAGTCATAGCTCGACCATCAATATCAAAGAGTCGATTCACAGCCGTCACGTAGACAAAACCATTGGGGCCTACAGCAACGCCTGTGCTATTGCCCGATATCGGCAACGGCGTTCCAGAAACTGCGTTAGTAGACAGGTCAACCGCCGTCAAGCGGTTGGAATTCGAGCTGAGTACATATGCTCTGGAACCATCCAGGCTCATCGCCACATCATTGGGTGCGCTTCCAGTATCGGAAAGCGTAGCCAGAATGGTGTCAGAAACGGTGTCAATAATGTAAGTGTTGTCCGCAACAACAACCAACTTCCGGCCGTCAGGCGTGATAGCCATCGCTTGACCCGTACCCAAATTCAGCCGTTTGGTGACGTTGGAAAAGTTGTTTCCATCCACCACAATGATCGTATCGCTGGCCGATTTGGCCAAAACATAATACTTATTTAATGTTGGATGAGCAACAACTGCAGTCGCGCCAAGCTGCGCAGTGAACGAAGTTGTCACAATATTCGATTCTGGCTGAACTACGCTCACCGTTGGAGAGGTGGACGATGTATTCGGCAAAAGGAACACGTTTCGGGCAGAAACGGTTCCAGTAAACAACAAAACATTCAACAGGCAAGTAATCAGTAGTGGCTTACGAAGCATTGAATCCCTCATGGAAGGTTGGATTTGGCGGTGCTGGAAGGCACCATTGTGGTTGGACGTGGGATTAGACAACTAATAATGTACCACTAATTAGTACTAGGCTCAAACAGTTTTGAGGTAACAAAAAGACTAAGTGGTTTATGTTTCGATTCCGAGCCGTGACCGCAAGGGAGCGGTTATCTGGAATACCTCAAACACCACTCCCTTGCGGTCGCGGCTCGGAATCGAATATCGAAACCCAGTTCGAAAAAGGAAAGGGGGAAGCCGAAGCTTCCCCCTTTCCGGTTTATACAAGAGTCAGTTTAGTGACCCAAGGATTCAGAGATGAAGCCCGTACGTGAGCCGAGCGCTGCATCCAAGGTGAGAGCCAAATACGCTTCCGAGATCTTCTGCGCACCGACGTCGCTGATGAAGGCGAAGCCGTGAGCATATTGGAAGCCGCACTGAGCAATCATATAACCCTGGAATCCTGGTGTTGCTGCGATTCCGAGGTTACCACCGCTGGACAATGTGAACAGCAACTGTTTGCCAGTAGCCACAACTTGGGAAGTCTGCGCAGCCGGAGCAGCGCCACCGCCGGTTGTTTCACCGTAGTAGTTGAGTTTGCAAGTTCCAGACTGAGGAGCTGTACCGAACGGATCGGTCGAAGTGTTGCTGATTGCAACGCCCGAGTCGAAGCCGATTTGGTTGCTCAAGAAGGGGAACAGGACGTTCGTCGTGCAGCTGTTGATTGCGACTAAGTTCAAGCTGGTGGACGTGTCCGCGAACCGAGGCAGAGGAGCCGAAGCCGAAGCTGTGGTCACGGTGCTGATCGGAGCATAGTTAAGGTTGACCGCTGGTGTGCCCAAACCTGGCAGGTTAGCCGAGGTGTTGGCTGCGTAAGCAAGGAACACGACCACTTTCACAGTTTCCTGTGCGAGAGGATCGGAGTTCATCACTTCCCAAACTGCTGTGCCAGTACCGTTGGACAGGCTGACAGGAGCGATTGGAGCAGTTCCACTAACACCGGAGTTGGTGCCAGCTACTGCCTGGTTAGATGTAATGGTTGCGGCCGAGAAAGCGCCAGCTCCATTAGCATCTGTTGAAACCAAGCGAACTACTGGACCGTTTGCCAACGAGTTACCATTGCCGTTGTAGAAATTGACAATGTTGTCGTCACTGTTGGTCATGACAGCGGTGTAAGCAGAAACATAAACACTTACGCCAGCAGGAACGTTACTGAAACGTGCCAACAAGCGTGTACCGTGATCAGCCAAACCAGCGATGTTGAGACCGTTGGTGGAGGTGAACCCGTTGTTGTAGAATCCGGTTTCCGTGTTGTAGATCAAACCAGGACCATTCTGATTAGTCGGGGTCGGGGAGACGTCAGCCGAGCTACCCAAAGCCGCGTTGCGACGTTTGAATGCGCTAGCAAAACCTTCCCGGAACCGAAGAGTCGAAGTGGCACCAGCTTGAATTGCTCGCGAACTGTCGGTAGACAGGTTGTTGTTCTGGTTGACGCACTGCAGAAGAACCTTATCCCTGATGTTGACGCGTGAAACGGTCATACCAGGTTGGATGAAGGCGATGGTC
This sequence comes from Bryobacterales bacterium, assembly GCA_043755435.1. Taxonomy (GTDB): domain Bacteria; phylum Acidobacteriota; class Terriglobia; order Bryobacterales; family Bryobacteraceae; genus JANXSF01. Next base: position 5,323 of record JAYUSZ010000345.1, read on the forward strand.
TGCTGTGGTTGGTTGATCGGGATCGAGGTGGTACCTGTAGCCGAGATGAACATGACGATCTGGGTCGGAATCAATGTGGATGAAACACCCAATTGATTAGCATTTGCACGCACGTTGGTGATGCGGATAATGCGGGTACCGGTCGTGCCAGGAGCATCGATCGGAACCCCGAGCCATACTAGCTGGTTCGCACCAGATTGACGGCCTTGGAACACGTTCGGATTGGAACCACTCAAGTAATTGATGGGGCCACCGGTACCAGTGATCGAGCAAGGGCCAGGTGTGCAGGTGACCTGCTGAGCCGGGCTTGGTTCGTCGATCATCAAAAGAGCTTCCGACCAAGGGTCACTGGTCAGGCGGCTGGTAACGTTTGTGTTCAAAAAGATCTGAACGTTAATCTGAGGAACAATCCCGCTCAGCGTGGTGGGGACGCCACCAGTGCAGTTCAGGACTAAATCACCAACCAATTCGGCCAAACCTTCAGCGCGAACGATCGGCGGAACGCCAGCATTTGCATTACAAATGAATGCTGCTGGGATTTGGGCATTAGCAGAAGAAGCCAACATCATTGTGGCTGCAACAGCTAGTACCGGGAACAACTTACGAAAATCTGCCATTTCCTTCTCCTTGTGGAAATCAAATTGAAACTGAGGGAAGTATATTTTTAACCTAAGTGTGTAGCTAGACTTGCTTTTCTTCGTGCCGCCTGAAAAATCAAACAGTCATCGTGGGCAAGTTCTATTTTACTCGGTGCCTGCTTTCCCGCGAAGGATCGCCGCTTACTGCTTACAAAATCCTAGGGGCCGCACCCAACACAATTGATAGCATTGTGGCTACCCGCATGTCAAGCTGAGGAAAGCTTGTCTACGAGTCACCACCAATCCTGCCGGGTCGACCATTTACTGCTAAACTTCATCCCATCTGTTGCCAGAATGGTTGTTTGAGTACCATAGACTGGTAGGCCTATAATCACCAATTAGTACTGTACCGCATCTTTTCCATATTTTGCAAGCATTGTTTTTACAAATCATTGCAACGATACGGCCACAGGCAAACTCACCGCCCCACCTTGACGCAAAGAAAGCGGCAAATCAAGACCAGGGGGCATGCTTATCGGTAATATTGCATTCACTTGATACAAACCGACAAATCCCGGCGTCAAGCCTGCAAAAAATGGATTTATCGCCGTTCCACTTAAGGTCACCATCACTGGTTTTGCGGTTACTTTTAGATTCCCCGATGCCACTACGCTTCCCAATCCGGTGCAATAAATCACAATGGCCTGGCCGCGGCGGGCAGGAGTGGATGACGAGTTAATACTGCCATCCTGATTCACAATCGCTCCCTGATTTCCGTTTAACCGGAAAATCGCGGGAGCGCTGTCCAGCAATGAAATCTGCGATTCACCCAGTCCAAATGGGGAACGAAGCTGCAGAGTGTGGGAACCCGCCGGCAATTCCAGCGGCATCTGCGCATTCACCTGGAAAGGCGTCGCCACCAGAACAGGCGCGTCCACTCCGCTTACTGTAACTGTAGTGTTGCCATCAGCACGGGCCAAGCCTACTCCGAAAATTGATACCAGCCCTCCAGGAGCAATTTCTGTAGTGAAGCTTGCGGCTGAAACCACTGATTCCGTTTTGAAACTGGCTTCCAATGGCGTTGGCTCCCATTGGGTGGCCGGCCGCGCAATGCGGAATGCTCCTGCCTTGTTCCCGTTCAGTTCCGTGCGGCTGGTTGGAACACCCAAGTCAACCACATATCCTTTATAGGTGGCCGCTGCAGTAATATCCAATTGATACAAAGACTGCACACCATCGCAATAGCGGAAGTGCAATATGCTGCTGGCCGCCGGAATATCAAAATTGGCGCCACAGACTCCCCCTGGTGACGCAATCTCCACTGCTGCAGAAGTTATCACAAGAAATCCAGGAGCAGTTGGCGTGCGGGGCAGCAGGCGTAGAGCCCCGGCCAAAGTCGCTTTCGTATTGGTGCCAGCGGCGGAAAATCCCGTAATGTAATCATTCAGATTCGTTCGAGAAAACGCAGAACTGGGGTCAAGAATCGTAACTCCCCCGTCGGATGCAAGCCCCGTGGCAACAACGGAGTGATACCCACCGGTATTTAGCGCCAGTGAAATCAGCAGAGGATTCCCTTGGCTAAGCTGATCACGAATAGAATTTAGATTCGCCGGAAAAGCTGAGATTTCCAGATTACCCGAAACCAGATTCGCCAGCCGCCACAAATTGGGAACCGAAGTGCTTGGGTCAACTGCCACCTGCCCATCGCACAAATCCACTCCCTGGTTATCCAAGGCACAAAACCCTTTCAAGTAACTTTCAATCAGCGAAGCAGAGAACAACCCGCTCGACGTAGTCAGCTCCCCACGATCCTGGTAATACTTCATCAGCATTGCCGCACTGGCATAAAGCGGATCCCCAGTGCTCGTCTGCCGGGTCAACCCAGTGATGTTTGAGGGCAAAGCTAAAGCACTGAAGGTCACAATTTGCCGCAACGCTTCAGCCGTTGCCTGTGCAGTTCCCCCACTCGCAGGAAGCCGTAGATTCGCAGATGCCGAACCGTCCACACCAGTATTCACCGTGGCCGGACTTATGCTGGCACCCGGTGATGCGCGAAAGGCAACAGGTACCCCCGACAGAGGATTGCCTGAATCATCGCGCAAGACAACCCGCAGCGGTGAAGCCAGAATGGAACCCGGCAAGCCTGATTGAGCGTCTCCGGAAGCTTTCGACAAAATCAGCTTCGCATCGGCTACGGCCTTGACATTGTACAAACCCTCGGCCGCCGTAGCTGCGCTGCTAGTATCAACCACACGAATTCGAATGGTTGAAGTTGTTGCGGTGGAAGGTACGAAGACCTCCCAACTATAGGCGCCAGTATCCGTGCGAACCAGAAAATCCTGCTGCCCTGTAACAGTGATGCGCAAGTTGGCTCCAGAACTGAATCCGCCAATGGAAAGCCGTACTCTGCTCCCGGCGACAACGGTCGGCGGCGTTGCCTGAACATTAGGCTTGCGAGGGTTCTCAACGGCCT
>JAYUSZ010000346.1:0-53277 GCA_043755435.1 Bryobacterales bacterium
TCCCGCACCAGGAGGACGTCCGCCACCTCCTCCGAACCCTTGACGCCCACTGGGTAGCCCCGTATCAAAGCCGCGAAGCAACGCCAACCGCTGCCACAATGGCTTTTGTACATCGGCAGCAAATGCCAGTAGCCCTTGCGCACCGGCTTCGTCCTTGGCCTTGGCCACTGCCGCTGAAAGCATCATCATCGCATCAGTGGTCTTCTTTTCTCCGGCCTTGCTTTCCAGCATTCGCGTCATCACAGCCGCTTCATGCCCGTTCAATCCGCTTACTGCAGCGTCGACTATGATTTGATCCTCACCATACTTTTCCAGCATCCTCACAATCGGATCAACGCGGGTCCCTTTCGGCAATTCTCCAAGCGATGCGGCCAATTGATAACGCACAGTCCAATTTGCATCGTCCGCTTTGTTCAGCACCGCCGCATGAATTGGATGACCTGGTTCGCGCAACCAACGTTCAGCAATTCGCACTGCCGATGCCCGAACGTTCGGCGACCGGTCCCCCAGCGCCTTCTCCACCGTCGCAGCATCGATTGCATCCATACCGTCCAGCGTCCAAAGGGAATGAAGTTTGGTTCGCCAGTCCGGCGCATTTAAGGCAAGCCGCTTCAATTGCGGGGTCACCTGCGTTGACTTATGTTGCACCAGCAATTGCTGTGCCTTATCGCGCCACCAGCCATTGGGATGAGACAGCGTTGCCACCAACTGCCCGGGCGAAGCTTTGGAAAGTGCTGGCTTCGGACCAGGCTTCATCGAATCGTGCACCACCCTGTAAATCCGTCCCATCCCCACTGGCATCTCTAACTTGTTCTTCTTAATGTAGGTGTTCAGATATTCAGTTTGATATGCGATGTCCTGCACAACGCCTCTGTACATATCGATCACGTAGAGTGTTCCATCAGCCGCCGAAAATAGATTCACCGGACGAAATCGCTCATCGGTGGATGCCAGAAATTCACCCTTCTTATAAGCATCCCGAGCCTTCAACCGGCCCGTGCCGTCATCGTCAATAATCAACCGATGTACTAAATTCGTTGGCGAATCGGCCACAAACGCATTGCCCTGCACTTCTTTGGGAAGCCTGTCTCCCCGGAAAATCCAAGGATCTGCCGACGATGCATATGTAATCGCCGTTCCATCTTCGCGCAGCGTTCCCTTGCGATACGCCCTTTGCAATCCAGGTGTCGGACGGACCGGCCATATGAAGGCTTCGTGCCGTTCAATCAGCACATCGTAAAGCCCCCGCGTGCGCGCCACGTTCGGATTGCGCACAAAATAGCTAGGCGGAATAATGTCCACAAACAACGGCTGCTCATTCCAGTTACGATAAATACGGCCTGCATCATCTTGCGAAATATTCCATTGGCCGCGGCTAAGGCCAGGTTGCACAATGAACTTGCCATCTTTCAAACGCAGATCCCAATTGTGTTCCGAAGTATAAATAGTGTTGTCCATGCCCCAATAAAGGCCATTGGCGTTATGTTCAATGTTCGCGTCCAATCGCCCGAAATCATTACGGACCAATTCTTTCTTATCCGCCTTACCATCGCCATCGGTGTCGCGCACCAGCCAGAGGTTCGGTGGTTCGCCAACTAGCACGCCATCCGCAAGCACTTTTACGGCACGAGGCAGCACCAGTTTGTCCATGAAGACTGTTCGCTTATCCATGCGGCCATCGCCGTTGGTATCTTCCAGAACCACAATCCGGCAAATCGGTTCCTTAGTGTCGCGCATGCTCTGGTCAATGGCGAAGGCGGGCATTTCAACAACATATAAACGGCCATCAGCGTCCTGGTCCATTACAATCGGGTCGCTTACCATCGGCTCAGATGCAACTACTTCCAGATGATATCCCGGCGGCATATAAAACGACTTCATCGCTTCCTCTACAGATAGGGCTGGCGCATCTCCAGTGATTTTCTGCACCGGGGGCGGCCAAACTTGTGTAGCTTTCTGGTATCCATGCATCAAGGCAAGACTCCCCAAAAATGCACACGTCAACCCTTGTAGAATTCTGTCTCGGTTCATCGCTAATCTCCTTACCGCGCTGAATCGATATTGCCATTCGAGAATGCTGATCCGATTCGCCGATTTATAGCATATATATATCGGCGAAACAGCACAACGTCTTTGTCACTTTGAATCACGGGGACCTCATATTCTTCTCCTCGAAAATGTTGCACCAATCCGTTTGACCCATCGCTGTAAGCAACGCTATGCTTAAACTAGAGACCCTTGTTGCCACGCCTTCTCTCCATTATTCTTTTAATTTGTTCGTTATACGGTTCCTTTAGTCAGGCCCAGACTGGCTTCATCACAACTATCGGTGGCACTGGACGTGGATTTGGGGGCGACAACGGACTGGCGCGCAACGCGGCATTCACTCTGGCTAATAAATTTAACGATTGTGACCCAGCCCAATATGAACAAGTCAGCCACCTTACTGTGGACAAAGCGGGCAATGTCTTCATCGCCGATACTAACAACCATCGCATCCGCCGTATTTCCACCGAAGGCGTCGTCACAACTGTCGCCGGTAACGGGCAGCGTCCGGATGTGGACGCGCGCTGTTCCCCTTTGGGCGGTACAGCTGCGGTGGGCGAAGGCGGCCAAGCGTTGCAGGCAAAACTTTACGGCCCCAGTCAGTTGATTTTCGATCCAAATGGGAACCAGGTAATTGTAGATCAGCAGAATAACCGCATCCGCCGTATCGCAGCTTCTGGCGTTATTACAACGATCGTGGGCAGTAACTTACATCAGGTCTATGCGCCTGGAATACCGGCAACATCCACAGGTTTAGATTGGCCCATTGCCGCCGCTTATGACACTCAAGGCAACCTCTACTTTGCTGAACTACACAGCAATCGAGTGGCCCGAGTAGGTGCCGATGGACGAGTAGTGACTGTGGCTGGCATTGGCTTGCCGGGAAACGCCGGTGAAAATGTTCAGGCCGCAGCATCGCCGCTGAATAACCCGGTGAGCATTGCTTTTGACGGCGCGGGTAACTTATACATTACGGAGCAAGTGAACCACCGCATTCGTCGAGTTACTCCGCAAGGCATTATGAGCACTTACGCTGGCACTGGGACTCCAGGTTATTCCGGCGATGGTGGTAGTGCAAAAGCAGCGCAACTGAATTTGCCGATGGGGATTGCTTTTGATAGCAAGGGAAACCTTTATATTGCCGATATGGCGAATCAACGCATCCGTCGCGTTGCGCCTGACGGAGTAATTACAACAACGGCGGGGAATGGCAATATTGGAGTGGCGGCGGAAAACGCGATCGCCAATCAAAGCTCACTTACTTTTCCTTCCTCAGTGGCAGTGGACGGCAAAGATGACTTATACATAACGGATTGGCTGAATTATCAAATCCGCAAAGTGACATTTACTGCAAGACCAGCAATTTCTGCAGGGGGGATTGTGAACGCGGCCAGCTTTGCGCCGACACCTGTGCCCATGGCGGTAGGGTCATTCATTTCCATTTTTGGGTCCAACATGGCACCGGCACTCGTGCAGGCCAGTGAGACGCCACTCCCCAAAACATTGGGCGGCGTGAGTGTTGCCATCAACGGAAGAAGCGTCCCGCTTGTATTTGTTTCGCCGTCGCAGGTGAACGCCCAGGTGCCTTACGATCTGCCGGATGGGCCGGCCAACCTGACTATCACAAACGCAAACGGAACAAGCCGTGAAGAGCAGTTTTTCGTGGGGCGGGCTTCGCCCGGAATTTACCAGATTCCTGGAACCAGTCGCGGAGTGGTGGTGAATCAGGATGGCACGTTGAATGCGCCCGATGCACCGGAAGCTCGCGGGAATTTTATCGTGACTTATCTAACGGGCATTGGTGCCGTGACTCCCTCTATTGTGGAGGGTGCAGAGGCTGGCTTTGTAACCCTTAATAGGGCGGCTGGCGAAGTTGCCGCAACAATTGGCAATGTGAATGCTAGTGTATTCTTTTTGGGGTTGACTCCAGGATTCGTCGGGTTGGCGCAAGCCAACATTCAAATCCCCCAGGGTGCGCCCACCGGAGCCGCGGTACCCTTAGTTATATTCGTCAATCGGCAACCGAGTAACTCGCCGACGATCGCCATTCGATGAGATTCATTTTCGCAATTCTTTGTCTGCCTTTTTCATGCAATGCCTGGGAAGAAAACCCCAGCCAGCGCGCTGGAAAGTACCAGGTAAGTTTACGTTTGCCAGCCGACGGCTTATACGCCGGCGATGAAATGCAGATTGAGTATCGCGTGGAAGATACTTCGCGCGTGGACCCTTTGATGGGAGCCGCCCCAGTGATTCGTGCTGCAACGAAAAGCGTGATAAGCATGCCCTTAATGAAGAGCATGCCATCACTTGAAGAAGCCGCCCATCCAGAAGGAATTCCCGGCGAGTATGGTGTTCACCCACTGTTTCCGCATGGTGGGGAATATGTTTTGGAGTTGGTGATCAAGCCTCCTACCGATACTGAATTTACGGTGCGATTCCCGTTGGATGTGCGCGACCAAAGCCAGCAACGTGCGTTTAAACCGAAACCGAAACCCTACACAATGGAATTGAAGAGTTCTCCGAAATCGCCGAAGGCCGGCGAACCGGTGGAGCTTACATTTACTTTTCACCATCGGGACCGTCCGAAGGAAGTCTTCCAGGACTTTGTGATTCAGCATGAAAAACTGATCCACCTGTTGATTGTGCGCAACGATCTGGGTGTTTTCGCGCATGAACACCCTACTATGTCTTCCGATGGACTGTTTCGCATCACCTATACTTTTCCTACGGCTGGGGAATTTCATCTATTTGGTGACGTGGCTCCAAAGGGTGCGGGGTCGCAGGTTCTACTTACTAAGTTGAAAGTTGCGGGCAAGGCGGCCGGGCGGTTCGAGGTTAGTAAGGTTGACCGAAAAGCGGTTAGCGTTGTTGACGATATTACGGTTGAATTTGCCGGGTCAAGAAAATCGATTGGTACCCGTAAGACTCAGAGCTTAGTGTTCAACGTGAAGGACTCAACCAACGGTAAGCCGGTCACTGATATTCAACCCTATTTGGGCGCGATGGGTCATCTAATTCTGATCCACGAAGATGGGATTACGCTGGTGCATTCGCACCCTGACGAGCGTTCGGAGAGCGTAGGGAAAGACGGAACCGTCCCTTTTCTGGCACGATTTCCGAAGCCGGGCCTATACCGCGGTTGGGCTCAATTCCAGCGCAATGGACGAGTACATACTGCTGATTTCGTACTCTCTGCCTCGGAAGAAGCGCCGTGAAAGCCTTCTTCTTGATGCTTGCGCTCTGCCTCCCGGTTGTTGCGCATGAAGGCAGCAGGAAAAATCAGAAGCCCACTCAAGCTAAAGAAACCTTAAAGCAAGCTCGTACTGCGCTCGACGCGGCTAAGAAAAAGCTGGCCTCGGCGGGGCGCTATAGTTGCTGCGTCAAGCCATCTTGCGATCTATGCGCGGCGACAACTGGGTCGTGCCAGTGCGCGGCTAATGTTGCAGCGGGAAAGGGTTCATGCGGGGAATGTCTGGCTGGACGCAAGGAGGGGCGAGGCAACGTGAAAGGTGATTTACTGCTGCTTCCCTCTGAAAAACAAGCCTCGGCACAGCCCGGCGATTTACCAGCCGAGCTACAGCAATTCCGCGAGAAGATCCTGAACGCAAAGCGAACACTGGTGAAGGAAAAACGCTTCCTGTGCTGCGTTGGCGGCGGTTGCACGCAATGTGCCTTTGAAGCGGAATGCCCCTGTGGTACCGACCTCGCCACGTCAAAATCCGCCAAGTCCAGCAAGGGAGTTTGTGGGGATTGCTATGATGGCTGGCATAGCGGCCGCGGCTCTTTCGATGGCATACCGCTAGCCGATATCAAGCTGGCTGAAATGGAGACCATGGAGGGAATGGGGCCCAGTTCTTGGCCTGCCAGCGGCTTGTATGCTTCCGGTACTGCACAACAGCCAGGTGTTACACCCAACAATATGTTGACGCGGCGATTGCGCGGATGGAACTTGATGCTGCACGGCAGGCTGTTCGGCGTTTATACAAATCAAACAGGACCGCGCGGCCGTGACAAAACATTCGGTGCCGGTTACATCATGCCCATGGCCAGCCGTCGCTGGGGACCAGGAACATTGACTATCCGTGCGATGTTCAGCCCTGAGCCGCTGACCGTCACCAATGGCCGCTACCCGTTGTTATTTCAGCAAGGCGAAACCTGGAAGAATATTCCAATTCTGAACGGGCAGCATCCTCATGATTTCTTCATGGAACTGGCGGCGAGCTATCAGATCCGGCTGGGGGAGCGGACGTCTGTAAATTTTTACGGCGGCCTTCGTGGAGATCCGTCCATTGGCCCGGTAGCTTACCTTCATCGCGTTTCTCAATCTGAAAATCCAATTGCCGTTGAGGGCCATCACTTTCAGGATTCAACTCACATCGCAAACAACGTAGTTACTCTGGGACTTACTCACGGTCCACTTACTCTTGAAGCATCCGGGTTCCACGGCCGCGAGCCCGATGAAAGCCGTTGGAATCTGGAAAAGGGTGCTATAAATTCGTTTGCCACACGGCTGACTCTAACACCCACGTCCCGCTGGCAGGGGCAAGTTTCGGTTGCACGCATCAACCAACGCGAGTACACCCACCCCAAGCGCGGCACGTTTCGCCAGACTGCGTCCATTACTTACGTTCGTCCATTGTCCAGTGGACACTGGGCAACCACTGCTCTATGGGGCCGCAATCATGATTTGGAATATACAGAACCACCTACGTCACTCGACTTACTGGCTTCACTGCTTTCGGTAACTCGTCCACTAAGTACTCGGGTGCTCCGCCCCAAGCACATCGTTCTGGTGCCAACGCGGGAGTCCAAGCAACTCTACAATTCGTACTTGGCGGAATCAACATTGTTGTTTCGCAACAAGCATTGGATTTGGGGCCGTGCTGAACTGACTGACAAGGACTCACTGCTGCTTTATGAGGAAGCTAAATTTGTAAGGCTGGTTCCTGAGACACGCTTCACCCGCATCCGCGCCTACACGATGGGCTATTCGCGCGAGTTGAAACCGGTGGGAAACTTCCTGCAACCGTCGTTGGGTGGGCAGTTGATGATATTCGATGCGCCACCGAATCTTGCGGAAATTTATGGGTCGAAGCCGGTTGGTGCTCAGATAATTCTGCGGATGCGGATCGCGCCAGTGAGGCGATGAACCCCCGAAAATCTCTAGCAATGCTAAAATAGAAGTATCCCCACAGTCACAGGAGAACTCTTAGTAACATGGCAATTAAAGTAGGAATCAACGGCTTTGGCCGCATTGGCCGGAACGTTGTCCGCGCAGCCTTGAACAATCCAGGAATTGAGATTGTCGCAGCAAATGATTTAACAGATACCGCCACGCTGGCTCATCTGTTGAAGTATGACTCAACCCTCGGCCAGATTAAGGCTGAAGTTAGTGTCGATGGCGACTCTGTTGTCGTCAATGGCAAGAAGATCAAAGTTTTCGCAATCAAAGATCCTGCGGAAATCGATTGGAGCTCCCTTGGAGTTCAGATCGTTGTTGAATCCACAGGCCGCTTCACCAATGCCAAGGACGCAGCCAAGCATATGCGCGGCACGGTGAAGAAGGTAATTATCTCCGCACCAGGCACTGACGAAGACATCACCCTTGTTCTGGGTGTGAACGATAAATCATACGATGCCGCAAAGCACAACATTGTTTCCAACGCATCTTGCACCACCAATTGCTTGGCCCCGGTGGTGAAGGTGTTGGACGAAGCCTTCGGCGTGGAACGTGGCACCATGACCACCATCCACAGCTACACCAACGATCAGCCAGTGCTGGACTTCCCACACAAGGATTTGCGCCGCGCCCGCGCTGCCGCCTTGAACATGATCCCCACTTCAACAGGAGCAGCCAAGGCCATTGGCCTGGTGCTGCCTCATTTGAAAGGCAAGTTGGACGGGTATTCCATGCGCGTCCCCACCCCTAACGTTTCAGTTGTGGACTTTGTTGCAATCTTGAAGAAAGATGCCACTGCTGAAGAAGTAAATGCAGCATTGTCGAAGGCGTCAAACGGCGAACTGAAGGGGATTCTGGGCTACACCACAGACCCGGTAGTTTCAAGCGACATGATGCACAACGCTAACAGCTCTATTGTGGATTCGCTGCTGACGAAAGTCATTGGCGGGAACATGTTGAAAGTGGTTGCCTGGTACGACAACGAATGGGGCTATTCCAGCCGCGTCGTGGATCTGGTGATCTTCATGGGCCAGAAAGGTCTTTAGTTAGTAACTTCGTTCTGTAAGTAGAAAGGCTGCCGGGATTTTTTCTGGCGGCCTTTTTCATATTCCGCGACCCTCAATCCCACCAAAAGAACCAAGAGGATGAGCCCAGCAAATTGTTCGCCAGTTCTTCCACCGTTTCCGTTCCCTGCTCGACAATGTCTGGTGCGTAGGCGTACATCTCCCAGGCCAGAGTTGTAGCGATCTTCGGATTTTGAATCGGAGTAGGAAGATAGAATTCCACGATTTCCGAGGTTGCTCCAACCAACTCAGCCTTGTAAGTTTCCTGCCAATACCGGAACAGAGCGGCATGCTGCGCATCAACGGGGCAATCGTTCGCTCCGCCAAATGGGACCACCAGCGGAACCATCCAAGGCTCTTTGCATGGGACTCGAGCAAAATACGTTAGCGGTGTTTTCTTTGGGTCCAGGCCATCAATTAGAGTGAAGTGCGTCGCCGCATTCCCTGATGGACTTAGCTCTGCTGGGTCAAATTTTGCTTGCTCTGATTCCATCAAAACTTCCGTTGATCTCTGTTCAAGCCACGTCTTGATATCGATCCCTTTTGCTTCTTGCATTAATTCTTCAAACGATCCTTCAGGGTCCTGCCGTCCTGCTTCAACGTAGTCCGGTCCTAGAAACAATGGCCAAAGACCAGTCTCGAGGGCGGAACTTCGCTCACGCAGCCAGACGTCCCAGGCTTCTTGCGGCGGCAGTGCGATAACTTCCAGCGGACCGAGCCGCGATTGCAATTCTGGCGGTTTTGCATTTGACAATGAAGGCTTGGGTCTGCGAAATCCGAACCAATCGAAAGGCATGTTAGGGATTATACTGGTTCTTCATGCCAATTGAAACGTTGCGCATAGCTGCTTTCTGCGCTTATCTTGGCTCCTGGCTGTTATTGGCTATTGCTGCAGCGATGGGCGCAAAACCGCAGTTCCGCAGATACTGTACGTCGGCAGGCCAATTGTCTCCGCCCGTCATTGGCGGGACCTTATTACAAGTCATAGCGGCTTTGGGAATCACTCTCACCTTGAGCGATGGTCCATTAAGGCCTTCGACTTTTGAACTAACCGCAGCAATGCTTCTCGCGCCGCTATCTGCAGCGATATTCGTGTGGGCGCAAAGATCGTCGACAAAATATTCGGGGAAGGAAACACTGGTCACAACTGGACCTTACCAATGGGTACGGCATCCAATTTATCTGGCATTTTTCGCAATGTTACTGGCCACGGGACTGTTAGCTTCCAGCGGACCGAAGTTAATTGTGGCCGCCGTCGTGTATCTGGCCGGTTGCGAAATTCGGATTGCCATTGAAGAGACGCACTTGAACCATCAATTCCCCACAGGCTATTCGAACTACCGGATGCAAACACGTTGGCGCTATTTGCCCGGTATCCGATGACTCGCGATAGAATATACATACAGCAATGCAACTCAAATCTTCACGACGCCGATTTATCCAAGCCAGTGCTGCCATCGCCAGCAGCGCTTTTCCTATTTTGGGGGCGAATGACCGAATCCAAGTAGGCATCGTAGGCCTGGGCGGCCGTGGTAATGACCATATGGATTTCTATGGCAAGCTGGACACGGATTGCCGCATCGCCGCAGTGGTTGACGTCAATCAAGCTGCGCGCGAACGTGCGGTTGCGAAAGTCAATAAGGCCAAAGGCTACAACCCGCAAGACTATTCCGACATGCGGAAAATGTTCGAGTCGAAGGACATTGACGCTGTCTCCCTACCCACTCCAAACCATTGGCATGCTCTGTCTGCCATCTGGGCGATGCAAGCAGGCAAGGACGTCTACGTGGAAAAGCCTGCCAGCCACAATGTTTTTGAAAGCCAACAACTGGTAGCCGCGGCGCGCAGGTATAAATCAATGGTGCAGGTAGGTTCGCAGAGCCGGTCTATTCCGCACAAAATGAAAGCCATCAAAATGATCCATGATGGCGCTATTGGGCAGGTTTATCAGGCTCGTGCCTTGTGCTTCCGCCGCCGCTTTTCCATTGGCCACACCCCGGATGAAGCAGTGCCCGCTGGGCTCGATTGGGACAAATTCCTTGGACCTGCGCAATGGAAACCGTATGCCAAAAACAAGTTTGCCTACACTTGGCACTGGTTTTGGGATACCGGCAATGGCGACATTGGCAATCAAGGCGTGCATGAAATGGACATCGCATTGTGGGGGCTTGGCCGCACTGGTTGGCCCTCCGTTGTCGCTTCAACCGGCGGAAAGTTTGCCTGGAAAGACGATCAGGAAACACCGAACACTCAACAAGCGACCTTTGATTTCGGCGATGCGCAAATGACCTTCGATGTCCGCAACCTGCCCACTCCGCCTGAGGCGATGGTTCCAATGACTGGTCCGAACTATGTAGGCAACATCTTCTTTGGCGATTTAGGATTCGCCACAATTGACCATAGCGGATACAAGATTTACAAGAGTGTTTCGGGGAATATCAGTGGCGAAGCGGCACGCGGTGCTGGGGCAGCATCAAAAGAAAAGTACGAATTGGTTTCTGAAGAAAAGGGTTCCGGCGAAGATACTGTTCCGCACATGAAGAACTTTTTCGACGCGATTCGGGCGCGAGATCATAAGATTCTGCACGCTGAAATTGCCATAGGCGCGCGTTCCGCAGCATTCTGCCACTTGGCGAATATTGGCTACCGGGTGGGACGGACATTGCGGATGGATACTTCCGCCGGACGTTTCCTGGGTGATGACGAAGCGAATTCGATGTTGACCAGAAACTACCGCGAGCCATTTATTGTCCCCACTAATGTATAAGTGAAGCACCTTGACGAACAAGCGCACCACGGCATCGCGGACAAACGAACTGTAATTTTTATTCAACTGGCGTTCCTTAATTCCTCTTCTGGGCTGCCCCCAACAAGCAGCCGGCTTTTTATGGCTCGCATTCACGGTTATCAGTCGTGTTTGCGATTCAGATTCAATTTAGAACGCCAGAGGATTTAATCGCCTCGAGGACTCAATATTTTGGGAAGTTGCTGGCCAGCAATTTGTCTTCCTGAATCAAGAGTCTCATAGGTGTTGAAAACGCCGACTGTTGCGATTTTGCAAGCGAATGAAAAGAGGGGAGATTGAGTTGCGCGATGTGTTGTGATGGCCATTCTTAGAGATTGCAAAAATGGGCGAATTGGCTTTGTTTTGCAACTTCGCGCAGGACTTGGTCAAATCACCTCACTGGATTTTTAACCAGCGAATCCTCAGATCCGCTGTCTTCCGGGTGCGCGCCACCCACATTGAAAAAATAGCTGTCCCGATTGTGACTATAGCCAAGATACCAAGTGAGACGTAGAATATTACCATTCGCCCGCTGCCGGTCCTCCACTTCCCTAAAGGCCCGAACGAGCACATCTCGTGCCGGCTCGCTGTTGGCACTTTGTGTAACTGATTGCTGCAGAAATAAGTTATTAATCAGTGGACCTTTTGCGATACCTACTCCCCTTGACCTCCTGACTTGTGAAAGCACTTCATTAACGAAGTTCTCCATCGGAAGGTGCCCATGGGTATTGTGACAGGGGTTTCCAGCAATGGTTGATACGCGATGAACTCTCCCGAAGCGGTCCGCACATGAGTTGGCATCACGTGCACAAAGTCGCCATCTCGAATGAACTTAAACCTTGCCAAATTTGTACTATTGTGGCAGTCTCTGAGCAGCTCTTTCATCAAACGGTCTTTTACGGTCCCGAGCCGATGGTCCTTTGTTGAAACTCGAAGTGTCGAGGAGTAGACTCGTAAAGCGTTCCTGCTGGTTCCGTTGTCATCAACCACGGGCAAGAGTTCTCGCTTGTCGAGTAACGGCGGGTCTTCATAAGTTATCCGCCAATGGAGGGTATCTTGAAGCTTCCTTGTGAACTCCAAGCATGGCTTAGCCGTTGTGACGGTCAACTGTAATAAATCCTCGGTTTGTGCCGACAGGGGAATGACGAGGCTTACTACTGAGCGAATAAGTAAATTGGTAATCATGAATTTGACGCTACGAAATTGCTGAAACCCTGCGCTGCTTTCATCTTAGCGCCGCTTTTGCTCGTGATCGATTTTCGGAAGACTCCGTTTCATCGAGAGAGATCTGCCGAAGTTTCGGTTCAAACTTAACTCGGAGATCTCTATCAAGTCTTTCAACCGCGTTGACCGCCGCCATACGAATTTGCTCGTTTTTATTTTCGAGACTCTCTCCAATAAACGCCAGGGTCTCAGCGCTTCTTGATTTAGATTCGCTTAAGCCCAGAAGCAAGCTGGTGATGGCCCGTGGTTCGCGGCTACCCTTTAGAGCGGCAAGTACTTTACGGTCCATACTGGCATCGGGTGGTGTTCCCATTAGAAGAGACCCTCCGATAAATGCACGTTCCTCATCCGACAATAGCTTGCTGGTCAAAAGCGGTACTAAAACCTTGATCCCCTTTTCCGGTATTCGCGGCTTCAGGTAAACAATTGAAAAGAGCGCGAGCATCCGAGTATCTTTGTTCGTTGGGTTACTGTAGTACTCAAACAGATCATCTATTCTTGACTCAAGCAGGACAGCGCTGTCCATTCGCATGGTGACCTGCCCAAAGTAGTTATAGCCGAATTTTTGTACTTCCATTTTTGGCGATTTTAAGCACTTACTGGCTTGCGCAGAAAGGCTGGAGAAGTGTTCTGGGTTCAAAGTTGGGATGGTGGAAAGCAAATTATTGTAAAATTCAAGTTCGGTCGGCAAGCTACCTTCCTGAGGATTAAGCACCGCATGGAACATGCGTTCCAGTTGGTATTGATCTGCGTATAGGGGAATTAGGCTGAGGAAGAATTGGATATGGATTAATTTGAAACTCATTTGGTGACTCCTTTTAAATATATTGTGTCATTTTGAGGGAACGGCCACAGGTGAAGTTACACCGATTACAGGGAAAAAAGGAGTGAACAGGCACTTAAATATGTAAAAGGTGTCATTTTGTGGCGGAAGATAGCTGTATACAACTGTGCCATTTATTTTCAATATGTGAGCTGGATAACAGGTATGGTTGTAAGCAATAGTAGCGTTCCCGATTGCGCTGTTGATGTTTACACTCATGTTCCACTTAATACCGCTACCCGGGGCCGACTGTTCATTGGGGTTGTCAACTTTGCCAGAGAGAGTGGTACTTAAATTTTGGACTGAAAAGGAAGTTGATGGTGTTTGCATATCAATGGAAGTAGCCCGACCTTTTTGATGCCACAGAGCACAATCATCAGAAACTTGATCTTCATCTGCTCCTATGTATGGTCCATCATAAATGTTAGATGAAGCAGGTGAGGTGGATAGCGTGCTCCCATTGACGGGAGAACCGACTCCATAACTGCGGGTTGCTCCAGTATTCTTGACCGCATTCGTTGAAATGCCGGTCGTGGCAAACGGAATTGCGAGGACAGACTGAGTTGCGCGGAACGAACTGCGAAAGGCATCACCCAAATAGATCTTAGCCTTCGGTACTGAATTTAACAAACATGGAGTGGGGGCAGATACATGATCGACGGGAATATACGCAGCATACTGAACAACATATTTCGGCGTTTCCGAAGTCAAAGTTGACGCAACTTGTGGTGCGTTTGCGGTGGTGGAGGTGACCAGCGCGCGGAAGGTACCGGGAGAGCCCGACGAGGCAGAAGTGCTGGCAATCCCATTTCCAGAACTGCAACTTGCACCTGACAGTTTGATCTTGTCCACGTAGGAGGGTAACAAGGGTAGCCCACATCCATCTAAACTTGGAACTGGGTTTGAAACATTGAGGGTGAACTCGTCCGCAGTCGAGTCATACTGACCAGTAACATTTGTATATTGGAACTGTCCGCAATTGATAGTGAAGCCGCCTGAGGTTATGCGGAGAGAAACCGCATTGACTGTCCCCGAAATCGAACTAGCAGACTGTTGTTGAACCTCTAAACCGATGTCATTTCCGAAGTTATCCGACTGTTTCCAACTCCCCGATATGTTGTCGCATTTGATTACCGGCGCTGGTGCTGTAAATGACCCTGGAAGACTCGGAGGGCTAGTTGAAATGTCATATCCTGGAGCAGCTGCAATTACGTAGAAAGACAATGTTGGCGTTGCTCCAACACTTCCTACATACACCTGCTCTACAACGTTGCCAGCAGAGGTGTGAACGCCAGTGTATTGAAAGTTACCGCCTGAGTCAGTTGAACCGAGAACAACCGAAGGTTGAGCAACCCCATTAATAGCTGCAACGAGCGTGACTGGCCGGTTGCCAAGCCACGAGGAACCAGCAATCGATATCGTGTACGAATCACTGGTGAAAAAGTTAGGAAAGGCCGCAGAATTGGTATTGTTGGATATGGATACAGCCGGTACCGGAGAAGTCGGCCACGTTTGATCTGGGTTTACGTCAAGTGGTCCATTTCCTGGCCTGTTTATGGGTATGAAAAATACATTCTTCACTCCTGGACGATTGATGAAATCGTTGGAGAATACAGTTGGCACGACGATTCTATGCGTTGAAAAAGTTTCAGAGAACCACGCCTGCCCCATGTCCATGGTGCAATTCAAACTGGAAAAAGTCGAGCTTGCGCCTGGAGATGTGCCAAGCAATCGGGCTCCCAGACCCACATTGCCGGTGGAGTCAATCAACAACAATTCACGGCTTGTTCGATGGTAGATGGCATAACAGGCATTTTGTCCATCGGCAAGATTGGTGGTGTTAACGATTAATAAAGCCCTGGTAATAGCCCGAACTCCGTTTCCTGCTCCACCGCTAGAAGACATACTTACATCAAAGGTAGCACCCTGGCTGCCTTGAGAGACCACGGAGACAGTTTTCGTTGGAGGATTGGGAAGGGTGCTCCTGGGAGTCCAAATGGCGTAGTTAGCAAAGTTTCCCCAACCGCTGGACCAGTTTGAATACCAGTTGCCATATGAGATACGAACGCCGTAATCGCCTTCCATCAGACTTGTTCCTTCGACGTAGAATCTGACAATGAGATTGGGACCCTGTTGCGGCGTGGTTCGTGTTGCATCTTGTGCCCAGACTCTGCATTGGCTATTTTCGCTGATTCCGGAGCTCCAATCTGTCCAGGGTCCGAATGCCTGTTGGATATATGGGGTATCAGCGAAAATGTGAAACCTTGGTTCCGTGTTTCTGTTTGTGTACTCGAACATGCAACTATCATTGGTTGGATCAATGGCCCCAACGTTGCTTGTGAATATCTGGAAGTGATCCACAAAGTAAGGCCCTTCGGTTGAACCGTTTGTCACGGCACCGTTCTGAAATTCAACCGTGAAAAGCCAACGCGGATTCGGTGCGCCTTGTGGATTCCCCACTTCAGGCGTGATGGTAACGGTGACGCCTTGAGCGAAACAAAGCGTGCTTAGGAAGGCAATGTGAGCGGATGCTATGGCAAGTTGAAAGAAGTTCTTCAGCATATTGTTTAACCTCACTTAGTTTGTTTTCCCAGTAATGGTGTAATTGAAAACTAAAGGCGGGTCGTTCTTTCCAACCTTTACATCCGTTGTGCCTCTTGCTAAATTCGCAGTTCCGTTGGGTCCCGTGGCTTTCAGGGTTGTACTATTTACAACCAGGCGAACCTTTGTGTCGAAGGGAATCACCTGCTCAAAAGTTGTAACTGCACCACTGGACGTTCTTGCGGCAGGAATGAATATTCCAATTGGGCTGAGTGCGCCGACCATCAAATGAGGCTTACTGTCAATTTCTTTGGACGGATCTGTGAGTTTCACAACGACTCGAGCGCCCTTTCGTACTTTCAATTGTTGAGCTGCGCTTATTGCCGCGGGTGGAACAACAATTCGTTCGGAACTGTGAGGCATATCGCCGACAAAAACGGCCTTTGCTGTGGCTGCGGGGCCGAGTTGAGTAGCCGAGGGGGCAGTTAAGACTCGAGTTACGAACGTTAGATTCCATTCGCAATCATCTACGTAGTCGCTGTTCGGGACTTGAATGCATTGGGAATAGTCTCCGGAGGGCAATGAATTAATGGTAAAAGTACCATCATTTTTCGTTGTAACTTGTTGGCTACGGCCTTGTACGGTGAAAAAGTGGCGGAAATTAACTATTGCACCAGAAACGGCTTTGCCGGTTTCATCCGTCACCTTCCCTTGAAGAGAGCCATTGACGGGCTGTGCAATGCCGCTGTTAGAGGCTAGCGCGGGGGGGGGGCGACTTTTGAGCGAATGTCTTAATGCTGAGTGTCAAGAGGACAGCAGTGTACAAATAAATGCGGACCATCGGGTTGTTCCTCCGGCGATTTGTAGTTGGGAAAGTAATTCCTTCAAACACAGACTACTCCTGACTAATGGAAAATGCAAACATCTTTTTATTAATAATACGTAAATTCAGTAGGGCTCGAGAAAATGTGCTGCCCGCCGATGGCGTGCATTGGACGTGGCAGAGCCACAAACTGGACCGTGTTGATTTTGTGGTCATATGAAATATAGGTATTAATTTCGTCTACACTTAAAACATGAGCACTCGAGTGGAAGCAATTTATGAAGCTGGGGTACTTCGTCCGGTAGAGCCTTTGGCCCTGGTCGAGCACGAGCGTGTCACCATAACAGTGGAACCGCTCGACGACCTCATAGATCACGAGTACACTTCGTACTGTCGGGCCCAAGTAGAGAAAATGGATCGACTCCCTACTCTGGAAGAAACTCAGGAACGACTCCGCAGCGTGCCTGGGTCATTCGCCGAGGAAATCATCAAAGCCCGCGGCGATCGCTGAAATCGTGCACTACTTTTTTGATTCCAGCGCACTGGCTAGGAGCCCGGATTGTATCCAGAAAAGACCGCTTCCTTGCGGTCGCGGCTCTGTAACTGCATGATTTTACAGAGCGTCGCGCGGTATCGTCTCTGACTTTTCCCTACCCGCCAATGGCGTGCATTGGGCGTGGTGGAGCTACAAACTGTACCGTGTTGATTTCATGGCCGATCCACTTTTGCCGGATGTTTTCACGAATGGTATCAGCAATTGCTGCGTCGCTGGAACCATCGCGGAGCAGTCCTTTTAGATCCGTCTCTTCAATGGCGAATAAGCAGTAGCGCAGCTTGCCATCGGACGTCAGCCGGATGCGATTGCAGTTCATGCAGAACGGCTTTGACACTGAGGCAATGAAGCCTACTCGTCCCACGCCATCCTTGAAACGATACTCACTGGCAGGGGCGCGCGGGTCGCGATCGGGGATCTCTTCGAGCGGGCCAATGCCTTGCTCCAGCATGGCCAACATTTCATCTTGCAGCAGCACTTTTTTCTTATCCCACAAGCCTTGCGAATCGAGCGGCATGAATTCGATGTAGCGGATTTCAATGCCTCGTTCCCGGCCGAAGCGCGCCAGTGGAACGATATCTTCTTCGACAAGATTCTTCACTGCCACCGCATTGATTTTCACCTTGAATCCTGTGCGGAGCGCGGCTTCGATGCCTTCCATGACGCGCTGAAACTCGTCGCGACGGGTGATTTTCAGGAACTTCGCACGGTCCAGAGTATCAATGTGAATGTTGAGCCGCCGCAGGCCGGCGTCGTACAACTCCTGCGCTTGAGCGGCGAGCAGAACTCCGTTGGTGGTTAGTGCGATGTCTTCAATTTCCTCAATCGCATTGATTTCGCGAATCAGGAACGACAGGTTCTTGCGAACAAGGGGCTCGCCACCGGTGATGCGAATCTTGCGCACTCCAAGCTTCGCGGCCACGCGCACCACTCGCGCCATTTCTTCCCAACTGAGAATTTCCGCGCGCGGCATGTACTGCGCATCCATTTCCGGCATGCAGTAAAAGCAGCGAATGTTGCACCGGTCCGTCACGCTGATCCGCAAGTTATCGTGCAGGCGGCCGAACGTGTCGTAGAGGGGTGCAGTGTTCATTTAGTAACTTACTTAATCGCTAACATGCGCTCAATGGGCCGACGGGCGCGTTCCATGATGTCGTGAGTAAGTTCCACGCGCGGCACCAAATTGAACAGTCCATCGCGTACCTTTTCCAGGGTGTTCATTTTCATGTAAGGGCATTCGGCGCAGTTACAATTTTCGTTATTGACGAAGTAGAAACTCTTCTCCGGCGAATTCTTACGAAGCGAATGCTGCACTCCACTTTCGGTCATCACAATGAATTCACGAGCTTCCGATTGGGCGCAATAAGTGATGAGCGCGGAGGTGGAGCCGATGTAATCGGCCATGGCCAACACGTCACCAGGGCATTCTGGATGGGCAACAACGACGGCGTTAGGATGCTCCGCTTTGGCTTGTGTCAAACGGCGTGCGGGGAAGGTTGCATGAACAATGCAGGCACCTTGCCAGATCCGCATGTTCTGCCGGCCGGTCTGCTTCTTTACCCAATTGCCAAGGTTCACATCAGGCAGAAACAGAATTGGCTGATCTTCAGGAATGGAACGCACAACATCAACGGCGTTGCGGGAAGTACACACGACATCCGATTCGGCTTTCACCTCAACACTAGTATTGATGTAGCTGACAATTGCGTGATCGGGGTGCAGTTTCTTGAAAGCCCGGATAGGTTCGACGGGGCAGGAATCAACCAGAGAGCATCCGGCATTGCTATCGGGCACCACAACAATTTTCTTTGGATTCAGAACTTTGGCAGTTTCAGCCATAAAGTACACGCCGGCGAACAGAATGACGTCGGCAGTGGTGGATTGAGCTTTGCGCGCCAGCTCCAGGCTATCGCCAATGAAGTCCGCAAGTTCTTGAATTTCAGACTCTTGGTAGTGATGAGCCAGCAAAACGGCGTTGCGTTCGCGCTTCAGTTCTTGGATCTCTTCGGCAATGGAAACGGTAACAGGCATGGACGGCTTCTCCCTTTCATTGTATCCTAAGGATGGGTTTGTACCCCCCTCCCGCGTTCGTGCGTCCACCGGATAGCAGGCAATTGCACATTGCCTTTCAAGTGATGACTGGAGGTCGTTTTTTGCTTCAACAATATTTGCTTCGAAGTTTATTACCGTTAAGTTTCTTTATTGTACTTACGGTCAACGCTCAACAATTGAACTGTGTGGCGACTGCTGTTCCAGCGCTGATCCGGTCTGAAGGCATCACTGAGCGTATCGGCGATATTGTCCTTAGCTGTAGTGGGGGACAACCAGGTGCCAGCGTGGTTGCCGGACTCACTTTGTTTTCTACATCAACTGTGATCACCAATCGAGTAAGCTCCAGCGGCGTGGTGGACGTAGTGGTTAGCCTTGAAACTACAGGCGGGGCCCAGGTACTGAACACTGTTTCCACTTTGGCTAGCGCGGCCAGTGTGAACATTAGTGGCATCAGTTTTACAACTCCCAGTTCCGGGGCTGTATCCATCCGCATTAGCAATGTGCGGGTGAATGCCTGGCAAGCAGCAGAACTTCCCGTGCGCATCCAACTGGCGACCAATGGGCCCACAGCAATTCGTGTTGATGCAAACCCACTTACAGCCGGTGTTCCGGCGCGCGGGTTACTTGCCAGTTACTCCTCCACCTTCATTTGCAACGGATCGCAAGGGCCGGATACTATCACTTTTGCGAGCTTGATTAACAAAGGCACGCGCTTTGCATCCATTCGATTTACGGAAGGGGCAACTAGTGCAAGTTCGTTTGAAAAACGCCAGCCGAATTCTGATTCAGGAACGCGCATTGCTGTTCGCTACTCAGGCTTTCCGGTTGGAGCAAGATTGTTTGTCCCTGACGCCATAGCGGGTACTTCGGCTACAACATCGACCGCTGGAGGCGACTTGGGTTACCCTGCAAATGGTGGATCGTATACGCCCACGGCACAAGGTCAATTACTGCTAGCGCGAGTGCGTAACACTGATTCCAGCGGCGCTGGCGGAGCGCTGGCATACATTCCTGGCCCAGTGGGTTCGCCAGTGGTGAACTTCAACGGTACAAGTGAAGTCCCATTGTCAGGCGGAGCGGGTATCGCTGTATTTGAAGTTATGGACGCCAATAACGCAGCTCGGGAAAGTGCGCAGTTTCCAACCTTCCTGATCTACAATGCGCCGAATGACGGCACAACAGCGCAAGGACGAGTGGACATTTCCTTTGGTCCACTTTCCAATGATTCTGTAGCATCTACATCGGCGCCAGTGCCTCGCTTCCAAGTGGTGCCGCCGCAGCCTGATTGCCAGTCGTTAGGTGATTGTAACTCCGGCCTCTTTCCAATTCTTTCACTAACTCCCGAACCTCTAAGCATAAGTGCCTTCACTAATTCAGCGCCGCAGGTGCGCTATGTGCGCATTAATAACCAAGGCGGCAGCCTGTTGAATTGGACAGCATCAATTAACTACCAGGGGACCGCTACTGGTTGGCTGACTGTTGATCCAGGTTTCGGCTTGAACAATGCCACCTTGCGAATTGACTACACTCCTGGCAGATTACCAGCCGGGGTTTACAACGCAACGTTGGTGATTGACGCAGGCCCTATCGCGGGTTCACGTAGTCTTCCGATTCGTCTGGAGTTGACTGACTTCACGCTGCCACCGCCACCACTCCCAGTGATCACTTCTGTTGTAAATGGTGCAAGCTTTGCGATGGGTCCAATTGCGGCGGGTTCAATAGCAACTGTTTTGGGCACAAACTTTGGGAACCAACCGCCTGCTGTCACCTTTGATGATGTTCCGGCAACCGTGCTATTCGCCAATGCAACGCAGATCAACATTCGTGTTCCATTCTTTGGAGAAAAACCAACTGCGCAAGTGATTGTGATCATGCCTGACGGCCGTAAGAGTCCTGCGCGTACAGTGGACATTGCGGCTGCGTCCGCTCCTGGGATTTTCACACCCGGGGTTTTGAACCAGGACAACACGGTGAATACAGCCTCAAACGGAGCTCCGTTGGGTACAGTGATTCAGGTTTATTGCACTGGATTGTTGACAGCGAACGTGACGGCGAGGTTGGGCGTTGAGACGATAACAGCACCGCGGTATGCAGGTCCAGCGCCAGGGCTTCTTGGCCTGCAGCAGGTGAACTTGGATGTGCCGGCGAGCATTACGGCTAACTCAGTGGACCTCTTCATTTGCTCAGGGAACATTTGCAGTCCGAGCGTGAAGGTGTATCTCAAGCCTGCGCCTTAGCTTCTCAACTTGCAAGATACGCCAAGGCGCGGGCAAGAACTTCTGTGCCGCGGAGAATTTCTTCAGGTGAGGAATACTCATCAGGCCGGTGGCTGACGCCTGCTCGGCACGGGATGAACAGCATCGAAGTTGGTGCAATTCGCGAGATGAACAAAGAATCGTGATAGGCGCGGCTCACCATGCGGTCGAATGGAATGTCACCACAGGCTGTGGCTAATGCTTCGACAACCCGGGGATCGCAATGGGCTGGCGCGTCGGCATTGACTACTTCACTGGTCACTTGCAAACCGCGCGCAACCGAGACCCGGCTACATGCTTTTGATAGCTCCTGCAGCATGGTGTCACGGCGGACCAGATCAATGTCCCTTGCATCCACGGTCATTTCCACGCGACTAGGGATGCTGTTCACTGCACCCGGAAAAATGTTGCAGATGCCGGTTGTTGCCACGGTATCCACGGCACCACTGGACTTGGCGGCTGCCTCCAGTGCCAACGCAATTTCTGCGGCACCAAGGAAAGCATCGTGACGCCCAGGCATCAACACCGCTCCGGCGTGGCCACCTTCACCTTCCACTGTGATTTTCAAACTGGCCGGTGCGGCGATGGCTGTTACTACTCCAAGAGGAACGCGGCGTTGTTCCAGAAGTGGTCCCTGTTCAATATGTAGCTCGGCGAAGGCATGATAGTAACCGGACTGCAGACGGACATCTTCCAGGGGGCCCGTGAATCCAGCCGCTGTGCGCACTTCGTTGAGCGTCGTGCCAGAGCTATCTTTCAATTTCTCTCCGGCAGTTGCATCCAGGTTGCCGCAAAGCAAGCGGCTTCCCAGGCAGCCAATGCCAAAGCGCGTTGGTTCCTCTGATGTGAACAGCAGCAGTTCAATGGAACGGCGCGGTTTGAATCCGCTTTCCCGCAGCACTTCCATTGCCTCCAATCCCCCTAGAACACCTACCGTTCCATCGTAGCGGCCGGAATGGGGAATGGCGTCGATGTGCGAACCTGTGCCCACTGCGGGCAGTTCGGGCTCGCTACCAACCCAACGAACGAAAATATTTCCCACCGCGTCCTGGCGGATCGCAAAGCCTTCGCAAAGGTTTTTGAAATATGCGCGCGCCGCTAGATCGACAGACGAAAATACTACTCGAGTTACAGCGGGTGCAGGCACATCGGAAAAACTGGCAAGGCTATCCAGCCGGTCCATAATGCGACTTTGATTTGCGCGTAGAGTCATAATGCCAGTGGATGCCGATTCCAATCTTTGTAAATTAGATACTTCGCTGGTTTCTTGCCCAATGCGCCGAACCACTGTGGACAATAGGGTCCCATCCAAATGAAGTCGCCTGCGGCAACAGGGTACCAACAGTCTCCTAACCTGTAAATGCCGCCGCCTTCCAGCATCAGCAGGCCGTGTTCCATCACATGAATTTCCACCATCGGCAAGGTTGCTCCCGGGTTGTAGGTCATAGTGTTGACGGCAAAGTCATAGGCGAAATCAGTAGGCAGTAGTTGACGCACTTGTAACGCTTCGTCTCCTTGCAAAGGCTGTGGAGCTATCTTACTTTCCTGGCCGACGAATGCATTAGGAGCCGGCACACCGCGCAATGCCTGATATGGCTTCTCAATGACAATTGCGCGACTTACCCCAGCGGACTTCACAGAGTGCTTCTCTCCCGCAGGTAGGTACGCATGGCCACCACAAGAAAGTGGATTCCGTTTTGTACCGATAGTAACTTCCACCGACCCTTCCAGCACATACACAAAACGCTGACCCAAAGCCGTCCCAAGCAATCCACCAGGGGCGAATTCTGCCGTATATTCTGTGAACGCTGCGCCCATTGCTGGGGCAGTGTGGACTATAGCCGTAGCGTTTTTCATTCCTGGCAGTGCTGCGCGAACGAATGTGTCCGGAGTAAGTAGCGCATGATCCGCTTTCCAACTACTACGAGTTTGTCCCAATGTTTGCATCAACTAGTCTCCTCCAGGTGGGCGAATCAGTTTTCCGTGCCGCACAACCGGAATTTGTCCATCTTCAAAAATGGTTACACCACGACGGATTGTCCGACGCACAACTCCGCGCAATTGCTTACCGACGTAAGGACTTACTTTGTGGCGGTAGAAAAGATCGCTTGCTTCCAGGGAATAAGGCGTACCCAATTCTACAATTGTGCAATCAGCATCCATCTGAACTTCAATGGCACCCTTGTTCAATATGTGAAATCGTCGCGCAGGTGAAGCGGCGGTAAGTTGGACGACTCTTGATATGCCCAGTCGACGCTTGTGGCAACCGGTTTCCAGCACTACTCCCAAAGTGGATTGTACGCCTGCGATGCCGCCCCACACTTTGAAAAAATTGGGATCACTCTTCATATCCGGGGGAGCTGGGGAATGGTCAGAAGCTATTATGTCAACAGTGCCATCTAACATCCTGTCCCAAAGTGCCTCGCGCTCATCAGGGGAACGAAGCGGTGGGGAACACTTAGCAGCCGCGCCAATTTCTTCTAAATCCTGTTCAGTGAAAAACAGATAGTGTGGGCAGGTCTCAATGGTTAAGTCGACACCCGCTGCCCTCAGTTGAGCCGCCAAAGCAACTCCGCGACCTGAACTGATATGAACAATGTGCAGCCGCGCGCCGGTGTCCTTGGCAATCAAGGCTGCACGTTGAATAGCTTCCAGTTCTGCAAGTACGGGCCTTGATGCTAGGTAGTCGCGCACGCCTTGGCCGCCATTGGCACGGATCTTTGCGGTTAAAGCTTTCGTCAGTTCTTCACTTTCGGCGTGGACCGCAACAGGCAAACCCCAGCGTGCGGCCGCGCTCATGCCTTCGTGCAGAGTCAGATCGTCAGCCCTTTGGAATTCGGGAAGACCGGAATCGCACAGGAATGCTTTGAAGCCGATGACTCCGCGCTCAGCCAACTCATCAAGGGAATCTAAATTGCTTGGCGTCAAACCTCCCCATAAGGCGAAGTCGGTGACTGAGGAATGTTCCATGGCCTGGCGCTTCAAATCGAAACTGGTGCCATCTAAAGTGCAGGGTGTGGAATTCAGCGGCATGTCGAAAAACAGCGTGCCACCGCCTGCGGCAAATGCGCAGCTGCCGGTGGAAATTCCTTCCCAGTCAGTGCGGCCGGGTTCGTTGAAATGGAGATGCACGTCGATTAGTCCTGGTAGCACGGCCAGGCCACTGGCGTCGATTTCCAAGTGTCCCCCGGCAAGCTCTGGACCGATTGCACTGAAGCGGCCATCTTCAATTGCCACATCGGCGACACGCGCGCCATCGGCGTTCACCACCAGTCCACCGCGAATCACAACGTCAGCCATGATTGCGCTCCAACTCTTCTAAGAATGCTAGACCTACGCGGACCGCGGCATCCAAATCATGGGGCAACACTGATTCACGGGGATGGTGGCTGATGCCGCCGGGAGATTTCAGGAACAGCATGGCAACGGGAACGCGCTGCTGCATAATCATTGCATCGTGCCCTGCCCCGCTGACCATGCGATGAGGCCGGTGACCCGTTTTGCTCATTGCTGCTTCTAACACATTCACTAAACTACTGTCGCAGAAGACAGCTTGCTGATCCAGTAGGCGGTTGCAATTCACGGTCATCTTACGGTTGACGCAGATGGTCTCGGCCTCGTGAATCAAACTTGCAACTGCACCCAATCGTAGATTGTCCTGTGCTGAGCGGACATCCAAACTTGCACGAACTTCGCTGGCAATTACGTTGCCTGCGCCGGAAGTGACTTCAAAGCGACCAACCGTTGCAACCAAGCCTGGCGTGGCTTTGGCGGTCTTTTCCACCTGACAGACCCAAGTGGAGGCAGCAGCCACTGCGTCACTTCGCAAGTTCATTGGAGTGGTTCCGGCGTGATTGGCTTGGCCGTGAAAAGTAAGCTCCAAACGGCTTTGACCAGCAATGGCGGTGACTAAACCCAAGCTCAAGTTCAAGCTTTCCAGCACCGGCCCTTGTTCGATGTGAAATTCCAAATAGCCGAGCACTTGTTCCGGCTCAATGATAGCTTGGCGTAAGCTTTCTGGATGCAGTCCGAATGTTTGAATTGCTTCGGCAACCGTGACGCCCAGCTTATCCTTTGTCACCAGCAAACTGCTGTCCAACTTACCCACCAAAGCCCGGCTGCCCAGAAACGGCACACCAAATCGGACGCCTTCCTCTTCAGAAAAAGCCACTACTTCAATCCCGAAATGCATCTTGCGGCCAGCTAACTCTTCAATCAACTGAATGCCCAGCACCACGCCGAGCACGCCATCGAAGGCTCCAGCGTTGGGGACCGTATCAACATGTGAGCCGATTAGAATTCGCCTTGCAGCGGGATCTTCAGCGGGATAATGGCCGTGCAAGTTTCCCGCATCATCCACCCAAACCCGCATTCCTAACGGCTCCATCCATTGCTGCAGAGTTCGGTGGACGTCGTGCATGGGTGGCGAAAGAAAGGTGCGGGTAATGCAGTCCGGTTCTTCACTGAAGCCTGCCAGCAAGCGGCATTTCTCAATGACTGTCATTTCAGGAGCCCCGGTAGGTACTGTAGCCATACGGTGAGACAAGTAGCGGGACATGATACTTTCCATTGGCATCCGCCACGCCGAAACGAATGACGACTTCCCCCAGAAACGATGGCGCAGAACTTGCAATGCCCTGAGCGCGGAAGTACTCGTCAACTTGAAACACTAAGTCGTACACACCTGCTTTGAGGTCATCGCCTGTTAGAAGTGGCGCATCGGTTCGACCATCTGAGTTAGTCGTAACCGTTTTCAGAAGCTGCCCTTCCCGGTGTAGAGTTATGCGCAGATTCGCAGCCGGCCGACCCGACGATAGATCAAGGACATGTGTGGAAAGTTGGCCCATTTTAGCGGCTCATCGTCAGACCTAAACATCCAAAGGGAGGACGAGGATCGGTGTACACTCCAAGCGTATCGCCCTGTTCTGCGATGGTGTCCCAAGTTCGATTATTTGCCTCCAAGTAGATCTGCGAAATTTGGGGAATTTCGGCAAGCATCTTCGACCCTAATTGGTGAATTACCTGTTGAATACTGCCTGATTCAAAACCGTGAAACACTTCATGCACCATGCGTCGCACGGTGGCGGTGATAACGCCTTCCGCAAGTCCAGCCTCATCAGAAGTGTAGTTCCATTCCAGGTCAAGCCACATGTGCAGTGGCCGGTTGGTAATGTCGGGCAAGGTGGTGTATTGGTCTTTCACGAAACCATGAAATGCGCTGCCACCCAGGCGAAGCATGCGGAAGCCTTCAATGCCGGAACAGAGTTCAAGCGTTGTCAGTTCGCTACCATTGCGCCCAAGCTCAACGCGCGCCGTGGCACGTTCCGGACCTGCTGGCTGGAATGCGATACTGCCATCAGAGATTCCTTGGTAAGGAACTTCTTTTGCGGAAATTTGAACTCCTTCGGCTTGCGGATAAGTGCGAAGAAATTTCCCTGCGAGAAATTGTGCGAACGATTCCAGATCGTACCCAGGAAAATTCATCGTCTCGCGTTGAATGAAATTCTTCATGGAATCAGTTGCCACCAGACCTGTGTTGTCGCCGGTGGTGTAGGTATTCCGGAACGCATCGCCATAGGTCAGCATTAAGACATTTGCGCCAAAAACGGGACTGCAACCAACAGGCACTTTACCATCGCGGTTCAAACGATAGACAACCACATCTCCCTTGCCATAGTAATTCTGCTTTCCACCACTGGCAAATCTGTTCATTGAATCTCCTCTGAAAGGCGGAACCAGGCTATGCGGACGATCTGCCGCAAGGCTGTGGACCACTCTGAATTCTTGTCATTCGATAATCGCTTTTCCAGCGCCTGGAGAATTTCCTCTTTGGTAGCACCTTTTACCGCATAGATGAATGGAAAATCAAACTTGTTTTTGTAGGCTGAATTCAACCTATTCAGTGTTTCAAACTCAGCCGCGCTAAGTTGATTCAAACCCGCGCCTGCCTGCTCATCCACTGAGGCATCACTCATTTTGGCCTTCTTCCCCAGGTCAGGATGCGCACAGATTAGGGCCAACTGTTCCGCTACGGAGGCAACGTCAACAGCGTGGACCATTGCCGTGTGCAAAGCCTCTACAGTCTCGAATGGGCGGGCCTTCCAACTCCGTTCAGCAACCCAGGGGGACTGCTCGAAAATCCAACCGAGGGCCTCCACAAACTCTTGCTGTTCCATGTAATTTACTTCTTTTAGAGTCATGCCCCGCCTTCGTAAACTGCACGGCCTTGCACCCAGCTTCCAGCAATGGTTTCCGCGCCGGCCAGAGTGAAAATAGCTGCCAGCATGCGTTCCGGGCTCTCGGCATGTTCGGCTACTGCTGCCAAAGGGCTTCCCGCTTTCGGCTTTATGTAGACGAAATCCGCGGACCGACCGGGTGACAAGTCCCCGGCATCATCCATGCCCAATGCCTCTGCTCCAGCCCTGGTGGCCAGGTACAGAAGATGCACCGGCGTAAGCCCAAAACCATCTTCAGCAATCCGTTGCAACATGTATGCTTGTAGTCCTTCTTTCAACATTCCGAAGCCGGTGCCCGCACCAACATCGGTTCCCAAGGATACACGGATTCCTTGTGCAACATGCTTCGCCAGTGGGAACAAGCCGCTTCCCAGTGATGCGTTGCTGCATGGACAATGAGCCACTGTTGCGCCGCTTGCTGAAAGTCTTTGAAGTTCGCTAGCGGTGGGATGTACGTTGTGTGCAAGCACCGATCGAACGCCTACCAAACCGAACTTTTCGTACACGGCAAGATAATCGTCAGCCCAGGGAAATAGTTGTGCCACTTCGCGAATCTCGTCGCTGTTTTCGTTCAGATGGGTTTGAAACAAGACATCAGGATTTTCTCGCATCAGAGTTTGGCAAACTTCCAACATCGCTTCGCTGGCCGATAAAGCAAATCGCGGAGTGACGGCGTATTTCAATCCATGCTTTCCGTGATAGCGCTGGATAAGATCGGTACTCTGCTTATAAGCTTGGGCTGCGGAAGTATGCAGCTCGGGAAGCAGCAATCGGTCGGAAAGTACCAAGCCACTGGAGATTCGCTGGCCAGAAATCGCTGCCTCATCAAACAAAATTTCCATCGCGCCGGCGAAGTGAGCGCCAAATACCAGCGCCGCAGTGGTGCCATTTGCTGACATTGCATTTAGAAATTCACGAGCGATCAAACGGGCATAGATGGCATCGGCCATTCGCGCTTCTTCCGGCAAAGCACTGTGCGTCAACCAATCCAACAGAGGTTCACCCAACGCGCCTAGGATCCGCACTTGAGGAAAGTGAACGTGCGTATCGACAAAGCCTGGTAGTATGAAGCCGTCGCTGAGATCGCGTACTCTTGCGTTTGGATTTTGCCGGGCGATGGCAGCGAAGTCTCCGAGCGCTTCGATACGATTCGCATTCACCAACAATCCACCATCGCCAAACACTTCCAGCGCATTGGCCTGGTAAAAAGGATTTCCAGGGGTATGGAAAATCGGTGCCCGAAATAATTGGCTCAATGGGAAACCGCCTCAACTGCCGTTGGCGTTTTTGCGATTCGTTGCAGCCGGGCTTTCTCTATCGCAAAGAAGATCCGTTCCGGCGTACATGGAGAATCAATCTCGACAATTGCGGTTGTTCCAAACGCGGCAATTGCCGATCGGATAGCTTCGCGCACGGAAATCGCCAGCATTAAAGGGGGTTCGCCAACTGCTTTGCTGCCGAATATTACGCCTGGCTCCGCTGCCCTTTCCAGCAAAGCAACATTGAAAATCTCAGGCAGTTCAGACCATGAAGGCAATTTATAAGTAGACGCTCCATTGGTGGCCAGGTGCCCCTTGGCATCCCAAAGCAGTTCTTCAAGAGTCAACCAGCCGGCCCCTTGAAGGAATCCCCCTTCAATTTGTCCGCGGTCTACTAATGGCGACATGGAGTTGCCTACGTCTTCCAAAATGTCGACACGAAGGGTGCGCATGTCGCCAGTGAAGCCGTCCACTTCTACTTCGGAAACTGCAGCACCATACGCATAGTAGTAAAAGGGTTGACCTTGGCCAGTCTTCGGATCGTAATGAATTTCCGGAGTACGATAGTAGCCGCTGGCGAACAACGGAAGGCGTTGTTTGTAGGCTGCTTCAACAACTGCTGCGAATGCCAGTTGGCGGCCATCAACGGATACAATGCCATTTTCAAAATGTATTTCTTCAGGCAAACAAGCAAGCATTGAAGCTGCAACCAGATTCAGCACTGTTCGCAATTTCGTACAGGCATCCAACACCGCTGCTCCGTTCAGATCGCTACCCGCTGACGCTGCAGTTGCCGAAGTGTTTGGAACCTTGCCTGTGCTAGTGGGCATGATACGGATTGATTCTTGCGCAACTCCCAACCCATCGGCGGCAATTTGGCGGATTTTGGTATGCAAACCCTGCCCCATCTCCGTTCCACCATGGTTCACCTGCACGCTGCCATCGCGGTAAATCAGCACGGTTGCTCCCGCTTGATTGAACAAAGTTGCAGTGAAGGAAATACCGAATTTCACGGGTGTAATTGCAATACCGCGCTTCTTGTTTAAATTTGCCGCATTGAATGCCACCACCTGGTTCTGCCTCTTGGTGAAGTTCGCAGATTCCTTCAATTCCTTCCAAATGCGTGCAATTCGACTGGCGTCTTTAACGGGCTGACCATAATGAGTTGTTTGGCCTTCTGTGTAGAAATTGCGCTCACGCACCAAGTCAACAGGCAGTTTCAACGTCCGTGCGATCCGGTCCAAAACATCTTCGATCACCAGCATGCCTTGCGGACCTCCAAATCCGCGGAAGGCAGTTTGCGAGGTCTTATGGGTCTTCACTACGAAGCCATGAATTTCCACCGCCGGTAGGAAATAGCAATTATCAGCGTGGAACATGGCTCTCCAAACGATGGGTTCGGAAAGGTCCAAGCTCCAGCCTGCATCGGCGTAAAGCGACAAACGCAAAGCAAGCAGTTTTCCATCGGGAGCAAACCCTGCTTCAAATTGAGCCAGAAATGGGTGACGCTTTCCGGTCAGCATCATGTCCAGCCGACGTGGCAGCCGAACACTTACGGGCCGCCGAGTCTTTACAGTGCCTAAAGCAGCCACCGCCGCCCATGTGTTGGCCTGCACTTCCTTACCGCCGAACGCACCGCCCATACGCAGACATTCCACGGTTACTTGATGTTTGGCTATTCCTAAAACACGCGCAACAATTTCCTGCGTTTCGCTGGGATGTTGTGTGGAACTATGTAGCTCTACGCCACCCGTTGTATCCAACCATGCAAGCGCACACTGCGTTTCCAAATAGAAGTGTTCCTGGCCACCAATGCGCAATTCACCACGGAGGGTGTGTGGACTTGCAGCTAACGCAGATTCAGCATTCCCCCGTTCCATGCGAAACGGTTGCGAATGGTAACTTCCCGCAGCAATGGAGTCTTCCAAACGGACCAGCGCCGGCAACTGTTCGTAACTAACCTCCACCGCCTCAGCACCTAAACGGGCCGCCTCTAGAGTTTCCGCTAGCACCCATGCTACGGGCTGGCTATGAAACAAGACTTCGGCTGGAAACAGAGGTTCATCATGACGATTGGGCCCTGAATCCCCTTCACCGGGAACGTCTGCGGCTGTCAGCGTTGCAACAACTCCATCCATTGCAAGCGCCGGATTCGGATGGATGGCAACTACAATGGCATGCGCAAATGGCGACATCACGGGCCAGGCATGTAAAACTCCCGGGAAGCGATTCAGAAGATCGTTAGTATAGAGTGCCTCTCCTGTAACATGGCCCCGGGCGCTTTCGTGCGGAATTGGAAGGCCTGCAGATTTCATCGCTCACTCCAGAACTTCGCGAGCAATGTTTGGGTCATCGCCAAACGGTAAGCAGCGCTGCCGCGATGATCGCTTAGCGGTTTTAATTTTTCTGCAATGAGAGCTTGGGCTTCAGTAACCGCCTGCTGATCCCAACGTTTCCCCAGAAGACTTTGTTCAGCCGATAGAGCTCGCAATGGAACCGCAGCAACTCCACCATAGGCGATGCGCGCCTTTTGGATCATTCCACTATTGTCAAAATGAAGAGCGAAACAACCAGCGACGGTGCTAATGTCATCCATCCGTCGCTTGGCGATCTTGAAGAATCTTGCCACGTCAGGGAATGGCTTTGGAATCACGACTGAGACGATCAATTCCAACTCCGACAGTTGCGTTTTGCGATACGCAAGAAAATAGTCGGCCAGCTTCACGCGCCACATGCCGCCCGCACTTGCCAGGTTCAACTCCGCATCCAAAGCCAGCAACAGCGGCGCCGCATCTCCAATAGGAGACGCCGTCCCCAGATTACCGCCCAGCGTTGCCCGATTGCGGATCAACGGCGATGCGAACAATGGGAACCACTCCTTAACTACCGGGGGCGCGCTAGACCACAGGGATTCGATTTCTGAAAGCGATAACCCTGCCCCTATCTCTACTTCACCAGGTTCATCGCGGAAGACTCTTAATTCGGTCAGTGCTTCGGTGCTGATTAACAATGGCCAGCGCCGATAATGCAGGTTCGATTCCACTGCTAAATCCGTTGCCCCCGCAACTATCCGAGCCTGAGGATTGCTTCGCATCAGGTTGAAGCACTCCGCAAGGCTGCCCGGTCTGACCATTGCTTTTTCAGAAAACGGCAACAGAGGAGGAGCAGGTGACTGAAGCCTTTCCCGGAAC
Source organism: Bryobacterales bacterium (assembly GCA_043755435.1). Lineage (GTDB taxonomy): Bacteria > Acidobacteriota > Terriglobia > Bryobacterales > Bryobacteraceae > JANXSF01. The sequence continues at coordinate 32,032 of JAYUSZ010000346.1, forward strand.
AAGTCGTTTGGAGCTGTGCCCAATGAAAGTGCCGCATCGCGCAGGGGACGGTACCCAGTGCAACGACACAAATTGCCTCCCATGGCGTGCGGATCACATGTACCGATACGCCCTGGCCGATATTGTTCAGCGAATAGGCTCATTACAAATCCCGGCGTACAATACCCGCACTGCGATCCGCCAGCTTCGGCGATGGCTTGTTGCGCTTCGGCCAAACTTCCGTTTTTTGCGAGGGCCTCGATTGTATATACCTCCTGCCCTGCAAGCATAGGTAAGAATAGTAAGCAACTATTCACTGGGACATACTTTGCGCCCGCGCCGTCGGGGCGGACTAACAGCACAGTACAAGCCCCACATTCTCCTTCGGCGCACCCTTCTTTTGAGCCTGTAAGTCCTTGAGCACGCAACCACTCAAGCAAAGTGGTGTGTGGACCGCACTGCGGAAGTTGCGTTTTCCGGTTGTTGAGAACGAATTCCATCAGGGCCTCTTCGTTGCTCCATTTAGCTTATTCAAGTATAACAACGACGTTTTGTTTGTTGTTCTTGACTTAGACCCTATTCTAGTGCACACTATAATCATGAATATCACTTTGGCCAGTCAAGAACATTTAATCGAGCGGGCTAGAGCAGTGGCCAGGTCTCGTCATACAACTCTGAATGCTGCTTTTCAGCAATGGTTGCTGGAATACACTTCAAAAGCCTCCGATGCTGGGGATTATGATGCGATGATGAGCCGCTTGGGACATGTTCGTGCGGGAAGGTCCTTCACTCGAGATGAGATGAACGACCGGTCCGACAGGCCTTTGTCAACCAGCTCACAAACCGCTGGTGGACGCCAGAAATGAGCCAAGCCCGGTATTTCCTGGATACCAATATCGTTGTTTACAGTTTTGAACCTGGTACGAAAGGCGACATTGCCAAGGGATTAATCCGCGAAGCGCTCACCACTGGCATTGGTTTGATCAGCTATCAGGTTGTACAGGAATTTTTCAACGTAGCATTCAGAAAGTTCGCTCATCCCATGTCCACAGGCGAGGCCGAGGATTATTTCCGCGGAGTTCTGCGACCGCTGATATCCGTCCATTCCTCAGAATCGCTAATTGGTTCGGCAATGCGGCTCCATTCCCAGCATCAAATCGGTTGGTACGATTCCTTCATTATTGCTGCCGCCCTGGAAGCCAATTGCGAGATCCTTTACAGTGAGGATTTACAGCATGACAGACGCTTTGGCACATTGAAGGTTGTAGACCCATTTCGAAGCTCCTAAGTATCCGCCGACAAAACGGACCCCGGCCTTTATCGGCACTAAGCTTCCCATTGGCGTTGAAATCGTGTAGCGTAATAGTGCAATGAAGAAAATTGAGGCCATCATCCAGCCGTTCAAACTGGAAGAAGTGAAGAACGCTCTTAAGACTATTGGAGTAGACGGCATGACCATCAGCGAAGTTCGTGGGCATGGCCGGCAAAAAGGGCATAAAGAAGTTTACCGTGGCAGAGAATATCAAGTGGATCTCATCGCCAAGGTGAAACTGGAAATGATTATTCCCGACGCCCGGCTGGAAGAAGTCACTCGCGCAATTGTAGATTCAGCCCGCACAGGCAAAATCGGTGACGGCAAGATCTTCATCTACGACGTTGGCTCGGCCATTCGTATTCGCAACGAAGATCGGGACGACATCGCGCTTTAAAGCCTACTCTTCCTCTTCTTCTTCGGCCTCTTCGGCTTCCTCGCTCTCGGCTGCTTCGCCTTCTTCACCGTCGGCATGCCACCCGTGTCCGCGGGCACCTGCTCCGTCAAGCAAGTCACGCATGGCGTTGGTTGCGTCGAACTGCACCTGGAAGAAGTTGTCACTATGCGTGTATGGGCGAATTGCTAAAGTGCAGCAATGTTCGTCGAAGGAACTAACGTTCACTTCCGGTGCGGGAACCGCAAGCACATTGGGCACCAGTAATAAGCGCTCCCGCACTTGGGCTATAGTTTTTTCCAGGTCTTTCGAGCGTTTCAAATTCCCCACCAATTCAACTCGCCGTGAATCGCTGGCCGAGTAGTTCTTCACTGTGGAACCTAATATCTTAGAATTGCCAACGTAAGTGATTACGTTATCCGGCGTCAAAAAAGTGGTGACGAACAGCCCAATTTCAACAACAGTCCCGGTAACCCCGCCAGCACTGATCGTGTCGCCAGTTTTGAAAGGGCGCAGCACAATCAGGAAAGCACCGGCAGCAAGATTGGAAAGCAAACCGCCCCAGGCCGCGCCAATCGCCAAACCGGCACCAGCTACAAAAGCTGCAAACGATGTAGTCTCAATTCCAAAAACACCAAGCAGTACCACCGCCAGCACAATGTTCATGGAAGCACTTACAGTGCTGCGGGCGTAACCGACAATGGTGGCATCAATCTTCCGATGCTCCATTTGTTTAGCCATCATATCGACGGCGAACTTAATCAGCCAACGGCCAATCACCCAAATGGCGACGCCCTTCAACAGATTCAATCCAACTTCGGTGGCTTTAACTATTAAGCTATCGATGAGTGCTTGATTCATCCGTCCCCCAAAAACAGTCCTTCCAACAGCCGAATTGATCAGTCTATCATTTAGAGATGTATCCTTCACGCCGAAGCGTTCTAAAGACTTTGGGCCTCACTGCAGCTCAATATCGGTCGTTGGCCGGTCCCGCACCCAGCGATCGTATTCGTGTTGGCTTCGTCGGACTTGGAGGCATGGGCACCGGCCGTCTTAATGGTTTCCTTAAGCACGACGACGTTACCGCAGTAGCTCTTTGCGATCTGGATCAAACCCATCTAGACAAGGCTGTCGCTATCGTCGAGCAGAAGGGTCAAAAACCGGATACGTACCGCGATTTCCGTAAGCTCCTTGAACGCAAAGATCTGGACGCCGTGATGGTGGCCACGCCTGATCATTGGCATGCACTGCCTGCGGTGATGGCTTGCCAGGCAGGTAAGGACGTGTTTTGCGAAAAGCCATTAGCCTATTCCATTGCAGAAGGCCGCGCCATGGCCAATGCTGCTAAGAAGTATTCGCGAGTTACCCAGATGGGCAACCATATTCATAACGATCTACCCAACTACAGGCGCGTGGTGGAGATCGTGAAATCGGGAATGTTGGGCAAAGTAAATCGCGTATACTGCTCGTTAGCAAGCAATGAAAAGAACCTTGGCAGGCCTGCTGATACAACGCCCCCTAAAGAGTTGGATTACGATTTCTGGTTAGGACCAGCGCCGAAACGAGCGTACAACCCCAATCGATCGCACTTCACATTCCGATATTTCTGGGATTATTCCGGCGGCATGTTCATCGATTTCTGGTGTCACTATGCAGACGTTGCCTATTGGGCAATGGACCTTCAGGCACCTAAAACCATTTCTGCTTCCGGTGGCCGATGGCTATCCGACGACAATGCGGAAACCCCCGATACCCTGGAAGTTCTATACGAATACCCAGGCCTGGTGCTTACCTGGACGCTGCATCCGAAAGGGCGGCCCGGCTATGAACACATGGGAAGCAGCGTGATTTTTGAAGGTACCCAGGGGACACTAGTCACGAACTATCGAACTCATGAACTATGGGTGAACGGCAAGAAGGAAGAGAACTTCACCCGGCCACCGCAAAATATTCCAGATTCTCCAGGACACATTCGCGAGTTCTTAGATTCCATAAAATCCCGCAAAACAACCACATGCAACTTTGACTACGGGTTCAAAGTAACGAAGGGCGGACTTTTAGGAAACGTCGCTTTCCGCTCCGGGGAGCGCATTCGCTGGGACGATAGCAAAGAACGCATTGAAGGACCAACCAAGGCCGCGCATCTATTGTCGCGCCGCTACCGGAAACCCTGGAAATTAATCAGCGTCTGACCTAGTGCTTGGCTGCGCCATGTTCGGCCGCAGCTCCATGTTCAGTTGCAGCGCCATGAGTGGCTCCACCTGCCACCGCCGGAAAGCTACTGGATGTATAAAACATGGCCGCTGCCGCTAGTACAACCACCAGGAGTAACAACGGAATGCCGCTTTCCATTGCGGATGATTCCTCGTGGCCTCCATGCGAATGATCGTCACCGTGCGCGTGGCTATGTCCATGATTGTGGTCGGTTGGGCTGCTCATAATTAACTCTATTAATTTTCGCAGAAAAACTATGCCAGCACGATGTCCCATCCCAATCCCGGTCGTTCGCTCGGCTTTGTGTAAATCCCCTCTGGTCCGCGAGAGATGCTGTATTCTTCCTCGTACATTGAATACACTTCCTTCGGCCCCCCGGGCGCAGGCATGAAAAGTTCAGCCCATGGCGAGCCAGTATTAGCGTAAATCCAATGCACCGAATCGAACCGTCCACCGCCATGAGGGATCACCGGAATATCATAAGCTGCAGCCAAAGCACCGATCTTGCGCAACTCCGTCATGCCGCCGCACCAATTGATGTCTGGTTGCCAAATGGCTGCGCTATTGTGATCCAAAAGATAGCGAAACCCATAGCGTCCGTATTCATGTTCGCCAGTTACAATGCGCGTTGATTTGATAGCAGCATTCAATCTGCCGAATCCAGCATAGTCATGTGGTTGCAAGCATTCTTCCATCCAATACACTCGATACGGCACAAACATTTCGGCCATTTCCAGCGTATATCGCTCGGTCCAGGCCATCCAGCAATCCAGCATGATGTCCCCATCAGCTCCCAGGATTTCGCGAGTCCGCTTCACCAGCTCCAAGTTCTTCTTCATCCCTTCCCGCCCATCGGCAGGGCCGTGCGGGATAGCCAACTTCATCCGCTTGAAGCCGAATTGCAGATGCTGTTCCACGTCGTTGCCAGTGCAGTAGGCTGGAATGCGAGGTTTAGTTTCTCCACCCAATAACCTATAAACTGGAAGATTCAGCGCTTTGCCAACGATATCCCATAGCGCTAAATCCACACCGCTGATGGCATTCATCGTCACACCCATGCGGCCATAGCTCATGGTGGAGCGCCACATAATGTCCCAGTTTCGTTCCAGGTCAAAAGGATCGCGTCCCATCATCAGCTTGTTCAAATGGCCTTCCACAACTGGCCCGCCACCGGGACCGCCGCCGCCATATCCTATGATGCCTTTGTCAGTGGTTACTTCCACTACAAAGGAAGGCACTCCATCAGCCATGAAGAGGCTGCGCATGGGCTTGTATTCCGGATAGATGGACATGGGGTTCGCCACCTCCACTCCCCCCGTGGACCACGATCCCGCAGCAGGTGTGAAAGCCGGCGCCGGCTTACGCGGCTTCACTTTCACCAGACGAATTCCGGTGATTTTTAGTTTACTTTTTTCTTGTTGGAAGGCAAGGGCAGGGGCTTCAAAGGCAGCAAGGGCGGCTGCCGGAGCTAGCGTAAGAAATTGACGACGATCCATGGGTGCGATTATACATTTTTTCGCAATACCAGAGGGGGAGAAATTATGTGCCCTGATGTCCCAGCAACTGCTGAACGCTAATCCCCACTAATGCCACCGTCATCATAATCATCACTGTGACTGCAGTCCACGCCACCACGTTGTATGCCCGGGAAGCCACCCATTCATGCATAATCTGTTTCTTATTCACCAGCAAGATCATGTACACAAGAACGAACGGAAGCAAGAGTCCATTCACTACTTGGCTGAACAAAATCATTTTGATCAGAGGGAAGTTAGGAATCAAGACCACACCCGCGCCAATCACAATCAACAAAGTAAATAGCCAATAGAAAATCGGCGCTTCATGCCACTTCTTGTTTACACCGCTTTCAAACCCCAGCCCTTCGCACACCGTATAGGCAGTGGACAGCGGCTGGATGCAGGCTGCAAATAGTGATGCGTTCAGCAAACCTGCACAGAACATCAGATAAGCATAGGGTCCAAAGGGTTTCAATGCCAAAGCTGCATCAGTAGCATCTTTGATATCGCGCGGAGCCACGCTCCAAATAGCACCCGCACACGCAACAATGATGAAGAACGCAATCACCGACATCACCACACAACCCACGATTACTTCAATCCGGGACTCCGCATATTCCTTCGGCGTAATCCCCTTTTCCACAATCGCCGCCTGCAAATAAAACTGCATCCATGGAGCCACCGACGTACCCACCATGGCAATCAAAATGGTGATGTAATCCGGATCCAACATCAACACTGGTTTCACGCTATAAAGCGCTGCTTCCTTCCAATCCGGTCCCACCAGAATTCCAGAGGCGATATAGCAGATATACACCACTGTTGCGAACAAGAAAATCTTCTCCACATTGGCGTAAGTACCCTTCACAATCAGCAGCCAAACAATTAACGCGCCTATAGGAACAGAAATATAACGGCTTATATGAAACAGTTCCAACGCACTGGCAACACCCGCGAAATTGGCCATCACATTCATCAGGTTCACAATCACCAACGCGGCCATCATGAAAAATGTTGTGCGCAACCCGAACTCTTCGCGGATCAAATCGGAAAGGCCCTTACCCGTCACGGCCCCCATTCGGGACGACATTTCCTGCGCCACTATCAACAACAGCGTAATGGGAATCAGCGTCCACAAGGGTAAGTAGCCATACTTGGCTCCTGCTTGCGAATAAGTAAGAATCCCGCCCGCATCGTTGTCAACAACGGCAGTGATAAAACCCGGGCCAATAACTGAGAAAAATACCGCAATATGATACTTAAACTTCTTGAACACTAACCGTTCCTCAACACGCTGATAATGTCGTCCGCTGTGATCACGCCCGCCAAGTGGCCCGTTGCGTCCACCACAGGCAAAGCCAGGAGGTTGTACTTGTCAAACATTTCCGTAACTTTGTCCCTATGCACTGCTACGTCCACCTTAATGAGTCGATCGGGTTTCAGAGATTCCAAAAGTGCCCCTTCAGCGGCTGTAAACAGGCGGCCAACTGGAACAGTACCCACTAACTTATCCTCGCCATCAATCAGGAACAGCGTATGCAAGGATTCAATCAATTCCTCGTTTTCACGCATGGCAATCACAGCATCGGCGATAGTTGCTTTGTTCGATAACGCCACGTATTCCGTGCTCATCATGCCGCCTGCGCGATCATCGGAAAATTCAAGCAACTCACGAACTTCCTGTTTTTCCTGCGCGTCGGAATGCATCTCTTCCAGAATTTCATCGCTGGTTTCTTTCTCAAGCTCGGCCAGAATGTCAGCGGCATCGTCAGGAGACATTTCTTCAATAATCTCGGCTGCTTTTTCCGTTTCCAGCGATTCTATAATACTGGCCTGAATTTCCGGGGAAACTTCGCTCAACGCCTCAGCCGCAACTTCACTATTCAGCGTTTCGAAAATCGCTTCCCGATCCTCCGGGCTCAACTCCTCCACGATGTCCGCCAAATCAGCCGGATGCATCGTCTCCAGCATGTTGTGAGTAATGTTCAGTCGAAGCCTGCGCTGAGGATCAGCTTCCACAATGTTGCAGAACTCCCAGCGAATGGAATTTGGTGGAATACTCGCCATCACCTTGCGCGTCCATTTCGGCGGAATTACTCCCTGGACAATACGGCGGAAGATGCTTCGCAGCCCCACATCCACTTCCAGCATCCGCAACTCATCGCGCCCTTCCACCTGCACTGTTTCAAAAGTAATGTCCGTTACCCGAACTACTTTGCGGCCATGCACGTCGATGATCTGCTGATCTAGAAGATCGCGGCCTAACCTCAGCATGTAATCGTCGCCATGGTAGGGAACCAGTTGCTCATCTTGCAGATAAATGCCATCTAGCGTAATGGATTGAATTTGATCGTAGCGAATCGTCAGCCATGCCCAGCCACCGCCTAAAAGATAGCGGTCAACACGGATAGCATCAACTAGCGGAACAAGTGCGGCGTCACGAATTGTGCCCAAGCGGCGGCCTTTAAGGTCATAGACCTTAAGCCCCAACAGTTCTGTGAAGAACAGTATGTTGTCCGCCATCGTATGTGTCCAGCGCTCATGGAAAGTAGAACTAAAGGTTCCTTTTCAACTATCCCGCATTGCTGCTGATGACGCAACCAAATCACAGCAGATTCTTATAGAAAATTGTTGTGCCTGTAAACTGGCCATCCTCTGACCAAACAAAGCCAGGAATTTCCCCTGCAAAATGGTAGTTCATCGATTCGTAAAGTTTGCTGGCTGGATCACCAACACGCGTGTCCAAAACCATCAGTGTCCGCCCCGCCGCCAGTGCTTCCTGCTCAATTGCAGTCATCAGCCGGCGACCCAACCCTTGCCTCCTGGCCCGGCTGTGAACCAGCAGTTTTTGAACCTCAGCACGATGTCTGCCATTGGCTTTCTTCGCCAGTTCCAATTGCACGGACCCCTGCAGTTGACTTTCTTCGATTGCCACCAGAACAATGCGGTTTTCCAAATCGCGGAGCACGCCATCCCAATATTCCGCAATTTCCCCAGCGCCAAGCGGAAGTAGAAATCCCACCGAAGCACCGTTCCGGACGGAATCCTCCAGCAGTTCCACCAATTGCTGAAACCAATCAGCCATCAGTTGTGGAGTAGCTCTAATGATCATTTTTCTAAAGTGCGGCTAGCACTTCCTTGTAAAGATACTTGGACCCTTCAACGCCATCCCACGGGCCGTCTTCATATTCCAGCGCGAAGATGCCCATGAACTTAGCATCGGTCATAATTCTCACGCTACGGCCAATGTCGTTATCCTTCCAACGATTCCAGTACTTGGCATGCACCGTGCTGTGTGCGTATGGTGCCAGCGCAGCCAAGCCATGATAGTGCCAGTATTCATGCTCCTAATTTCCGAAGTCGGGCGACGCTTCGCAGAAGGGGCTGTTCACCTCATCCACAATAATCCGAATGTTCATCGGGTCCGCCGTCAATCCCCAATGATTTTCCAGCGTCACTCTCACCCCCACCTTGCCACCATGTTCAGCCATTTCCTTGAAAGACTCAATGCAAAGGTCCAGCGAGCGGGCCAACTCATCGTTTTTCGGATAGTCCGTAGTCACGACAGCACTCGGCGATATGCGAGGTCCACCGCTGTTCACACGCATAGTTTTAGCCCCGATCATGGCTGCGCCGTCCAGCCATTTCTTCGCCACTTCGATTCCAGCACGCCGTTTCGCCTGGTCAGGATCGCAGATGTCACGCGGCGCGTTGTTGGAAATGTGGTGGCACTTAGTCCCGGTCGCGGCCATTTTAGCGTTGAGTTTTTCCAGCCACTTTTTAGCACTTGGCTGTGATGGATCGAACTCGAACACGGCGCGCGTGGTGCCGTTGAAAGCCATCTCCGTTTTCGTGTACATGGAATCGTCGGTAGTATCTCCGAACAGGCCAGAGAACAGGTCCATGTGATAAACGCCAGGAAAAGTGTCCTTGGTGAATTGCGGAAAATCCAGCATCGTCAATGTGCCATACTTTTTCTTCATCCCGTCAGCTTGCGGGTTGGGCCGGGTGCTGCGCGATTTAAACAGCGGCCTGATGGGCCATGTGTTGGAGGCAAGTCGTCCAAGCTTTTCTTTTTCGGTGAGTCTACGAGCGCTAGACCCCTCGACGGCTGCAGCGCTAAGAAGCAGACTGGATGCAGTGATAAAGTTACGACGTCCGGTGGATTCAGGTTGTGGCATGATTCTAGTCTTGCCAGCCATTCTACTCTGTTTTATGGTGTTATCGGTTGTGCAACAATCAACTAGTGTTTCTGGCTTCCTGCGCACAGTAGCGCTGCTCGCAGTGTTGGTTGGAACCGTGGGCTCTTTCTACCTCATGACGCGTGCGGGTAGTCGCCAAAGCTCCCTAATCCTCATCGGGCTATTCGCTGTTTGGGTGCTCTCCCCGTTCGTGGTTCTCATATACGCCCATAGGTTCGCGAAGCGTTGGCCGACTCGGGCGCAAGTTACCTTGTATAGCTTGATGCTTATCCTTACGCTGGGTTCGTTAGGTTTCTACGGATATGTTGTCTTTGGGCCACCCAGGCCGCAACCCGCTTTCGTTTTCCTTATCGTTCCGCTAGCCTCATGGCTCATGATTGTTATTGCTGCCCTAATATCCCGCAAGAGATCTTCTTGCGTGGCATTTAACGCCGTACATCAAAAAGCTGTGCATTAATATAAAGATGACCGGGCCGATGAACCTGGACAATTCTTGGTGCTTAGTTAAGTTGGGGCAACCGAAAAGCACCACTGTAATTGAGCGAAGCTACCGTGGTGGGTAGCAAAGAGGGGAAGGTGAAGTCAGCTGGAAATTCTTCATCGAAGCGCAGGTTCGAGATGTCGAAGTGTATTTACCAGGCGGTTAATCACGCCACCCGCAAACCAAAATTCATTTGATAAATCCGCGTTCCATCCACCCACAACCAACCCTCGGCCTTTAGCACCACGCTGCCGCCTTCGCGAATCACTTCTTTCACTTCCACTTCGGAAACGATTTTCTTGTTCGAAGGTACAACCTGTCCGCGATACTTCCAATCGTGTGGATTTTCCAGACTCAGCACTGGATTGGCGATCCCATCCGCTGCGCCAATGTGAATCGCGTAAAATTGCAGAGTCTGCAGCAACGCCTCCAGACCCAACGACCCAGGCTGTACCGGATCCTGATAGAAGTGCGCCTTGAAAAACCACTCCCCAGGCTTCACATCTTTCTCCGCTCGCAATCGAACTTTCCCAGATCCATCCGCGGCCGGCCAAAGCCCACTAATGCGGTCAATCAGCAGTAAGTCCCCGGAGGGCATTCGTAAGCTGCCTCCGCAATACTGCTCCGGCTTTTGAGTTAAGTCAACCAGGAAGTCCGATGGAGCTTGCACTCTTGCCAGTTCCGTCGCTGATGCGGGAATGCCAACTTGCCGCGCCAAGTCCGCTGCACGGAAAAAGCCGAACGTGGTCTTCATCCCGAAAATTTGCAGATCACCGAAATCACAACGAACATCGAAGGAAACCAGCGTGATGCCACCGGCTCTGGAAACGTTCGTCAGAATAGCTTTCGTCCGAACGGTACCTGTTGAGGCCGGCACATTGACGAACATTGAAGCCGTTCCGTCTAAGTTGCGGAACTGCAATTCGGCATCGGCACGTAGTGCAATGCCAATGTAAGAACCCAACCATCCGCAAGGCTGCAATGCCGCCTCAAGGAGCACTGGATAAGGCAGCGTCGGTTGACCGTTCGCATGGAAATACCAATCACTGGGACTAATATCGTATTCCGCTTCCACCGAGCAGCCCAACCGTTCCACATTGAATTCGCCATCGATTTTTGCGATGCGCGTCATGAAGTGATAAGGGGGACCAGGAAGCCGCGGAAGCCGCATTCCTCGATCGAACTTTGTGAAAGGTGCCCCAAATGCGTGGCTCGGCGGACCCCACGCGCAATTCAACAGCGCGCGATAATCCAACGGAACATTGTTCACCGTCGCCACTGCGCGATTACCATCCAACTTCGGATCGGGTTCTGGCATCTCATCCAGCGGACAACCAGGAGTCAATTCCAATCCCATACGGCGGCAATGGAACGCCTTCAAACCATCGATGGTGCACAGCAGATCCACAAACAATTTCGGCTCAGGTCCGTCAATCACTTCGTCAACGAAAAGCTCGTAAACTAGCTTGCGCGATGAAGGAATCACTTGACCCCGGCAACGCAATGGATACGCAATTTCTGGCACAGGCTCAAAGCGCCAACCATCTTTATCCACCGTGAGACCCAAGGCCATCATGTAGAACGCCATCGCCTGCAGGCAGCCTTCAAACATCAGCGTTCCTGGCATACAAGGGTCGTTCTTAAAGTGACCTTCGAAAAACCAATTGTCATCGCGGATAGGCAATTCAGCGCGCATGTAGCCGCGCTTCCAAGGTCCACCAGTGAAGTCCAAATCAGTTACGTTGTCGAACAAAAGCAAATCTGGTGACGCAAAACCTGGTGATCGCTGATGCGCCGCGGCAAATTCAAATCCCTTTCCGAAACACTCGAAAGCCCTGCCAGCCGCAGCGGCTCGCAACTGAGCATTGCTAAAACTTGTAGGAATACCAGCCACGCGAGGCTTCGCTAACTTAACATCCGCGGTGGGTTCAGCCGTATCGGCTGCCCACAGAATTCCCGCCGATGCGGCCAGTTCTTCTGCCGTGAAAAACCCTGCTTGCCCATTGCGCACCGAAAGGCGAATCTTGTTATTAACATGGCAATCATAGTGGAAGAAGAATAGTCTGATTTCGCCCTGACGCGCATGCTGATCAATCGCAATTTCATATTGCAGCGTTTCCCCAGGCTTAGGCAATCCGCCGTGATAAGTAAGATCACAACCCAATAAGCGATAAGCCCGCTCACCTTTTACACGGAAATCAATGCCCAACCAGGAGATCAACAACAGGTCAGCCTGACCCGTTTCAATCATCACTCCACCCGGCATTCGATTGCGCCACAAGTACCAGGAATCAGAGCGAACATCAGTCTCTGTCCAAATGGTGCCCAACCCCATGGTCAACGGTTCAGCATCAATGCCAGTAACACGATCTGCCAACAGTAAAGGCGGCATTGGCATTCGAACCACGCGCTTATAAACATCTATCGGCGCGAACTCCGGACCAAAGACAGCTGAGATTGGACCCGACGAAATCAATTCCAACTCAGCACGCGACAGCGTTTTCCCAACCGAGCCCTGAGCGCGAGCGACGGGTTGCTCTACTACAGGTACCTTTGCAATTAAAGGCATGATCGCAGGGGCTGAAACTGCTACCGTCGCACCGCCTGCAACCTGCGCATAAGCCCTTTGAGACAATTCCAGGAACTCCTGGTTCTGCGCCCCAGCCAGTTCCAGAAACCGTAAATGTTCCTGCGTAAGCGTCTGCGCATGAAGTTCAAATAGCGACGAAGTGCGCTGTGGAGCGGGGCGTGAATATCTTGGTGGCATAAGTTGAAATCCGCTTGCATGTGCGGCGAAAGTTAGTTGACGGTTTACAGGTTCGACGGCCCACACTCCAGCAGCAAGCAGTTGCGCCTGGGCATTCAATGCCTGACGAACTCCATCCACGCTGGATAAATCAAGAGCAATAGCAACATGGTCCCGCTCGCCCAAAATACGGCGAATCCACGAGGTGCAACCACCTTGCGGACCATGTTCCAAAAATACGCGCACCCCATCCGCATACGCCCGCTCAATGACTTTCGGAAAATCAAGGGTATGGCCAGCCTGCCCGGTTAGTGCATCGGCGATCGATTGCCGGGTGGGTTGGTAATGGGTGTTGGTGGCATGCGTGTAGAAACGAACCCCAGGCACCGGTGCGGTTTCCCGCGAATGAAGCTGATGCCAGGTTGTGGCAAAGGGTTGGAACTCCGGACAATGAACAACCAAATCGTAATGGATGCGTTGCGCTTTGCCGCGAGGCAAATTCGCACAAGCCGCTGCGGGTCCAGCCACAACATAATCACCGGCAGTATGAATTGCGGTAAGTCGAAGTTGCGGCGAACTTGCCAGTAAATCCCGTAACTCGCTTTCGGAAATGGTGAGCCGCCAGGTTTGCCATGGAGTGCCGCCTGTGACTTCAAACTTTTCGCCAAGGTAATGCCGAAACACCTCGGCAGCAGTGAATTCGTCATGAAACCGGTCGATATCGCGCCAAGCTCCGAAGGCCGCAAGGCTGTTGGTTTCCCCGGAACTAACGCCGATGGCCGCTGTTGGTTTCAACCCCAGCTTGCCCAAAGTAAAGCGGGCATGCACTTGTGATAGCAGTGAACTGCCCCAAAGTTTTTGTGTGGTATCAGGCTCAGTGACACCAGCAGAAATCCACGCGGCTGCTTCAACCAAACGCGGCGGAACTTCGGCTACCAACTCCGGGTGCGCTGCAAAAAAGGAACTTCCCATGCCCGGATACGCCGCGGCAGCGCCAGGAAACACAAATGCCAACTCCCCTTCAATAGGCGTCTTTCTGAAATAGATTCCGTCTAACGCTAGTGACGAAACACCAGCTTCAATAGCCTGACGAGCGCGCTCTCGTTTCGCAGCAAGTTCCTCAGCAGTGGCTGCAACAATGTGTAAGTTGCCATGGAACGACTGAATTTTCAACTGCGGTTGCACCGCAACGGTCACCAGTGCGCTTCGACCGCCCAGCGCTGTGGTGGATACCGTAGTTCGCGTTCCACCTACAATTGCAGCCGCAACGTTTAGCAATCCAGAAGCCGCATGGGCATGGCCGAATACTGGCGTGGCTAAATCTGCACTTGGAGTAGTGTCGGTATCTTCCAACACAGCTAAGACTTCGATAGTATCTTCAAGCCGCTTTAAGACAAAAAACACAGCAGCATCACCAGCCACCTGTTTTTCGGAAGGAAGCAGCGCGGCTGCGGCGGCTTCGTGAACCGGTTCCGCCGATAAGTCTACTGCGCCTACAATTGCTGCATCCAATTCGCCAGTGGCAACGGCGCGTTGCGCCAATCGAAGGGCATCAATACCTGAAAGCTCTTCGGACATGACTGCAAGGCTGGGACCTCGTAAATCGAACTTGCTTGAAATCCGGTTGGCCACAATATTAGCCAAGCGGCCAAGAACTGCAGGAGCCGTCAGTGCTGGGGCAATTGCGTCTTGCTCCGCTTCGGTGGACCAATCCTGCGCTCGCCAACGAAGGCCGTAACGCGCAACTTCAGCATCGCAACCCATGCCCGTGTAGACACCGGTTTTGGCGCGGTTCAACATGCCAGCTTTGGAAATTCCTTCGGCCGCAGCTTGAACTGCCAACAATTGTTGTGGCAACGATTGCTCCAAATCTGCTGGAGGAAAACCAAGTCCCTGCAAATCTAAGCTGACAATTTCAGCACGTCGATTGTGCGGTTTTCCATCGAGAATCGCCGCAGCGAATTCCTCTGAATTTGCAGCATTACCAGCAGCAACACCCATGGCCACAATCGCGACCTTACTCAACGAGCGGCGACTTTGCGGGACCGGCTTTCCAGCTCCGCACTGATATTGCTCAACAATCAAATGTGCATTATTTCCACCAAAACCAAAGGCACTAATGGCTGCTTTGCGCTGCCCTGTCCATGGTTCATTGGCCGTTAACAAACGAAACGGAGTTCCTTTGATTGCGTCCAGCGGCGAATCCAAGTTGATCGTTGCTGGACGAATTCCAGCTTCCATAGCACTCAGAACTTTCAACAAACTGGCCATGCCCGCTGCTGTAATTGGATGCCCCAAATTCGATTTCACCGAACCAATAGGCACCTCGCGCAAACCTGCAAAAACTTTCCCGGTGCTGCGAATTTCGCTGGCATCGCCAACCGGCGTTCCAGTTGCATGGCATTCCACCATGGATATTTCCGCTGGCGCAATGCCGGACATTTCATAAGCAGCGCGAATGGCTTGCTCTTGTCCGGCTTCCGATGGGGTCAACAATCCGGCTGTCCGCCCGTCGTTAGAAACACCCACGGCACGGATCACGCCCAGGATTGTGTCGCCCGCTTTTTCCGCATCGGCAAGACGCTTTAACACGACGAACGCAGCACCTTCTGCAGGCAACAAACCATCGGCCTGTGCATGAAATGGCCGCGTTTGCCCGGTTGGGGACATGGCCTTCAAAGTACTAAAGCCGGTGTGCAGAAACAGATCATCTGCGCGGTTCACAGCACCAGCCAGCATTAAATCAGCACGATGATCATGCAGTGCATCGCAGGCAAATTTGATGGCGTATAAAGAGGATGCACAAGCTGCGTCCAGTGCGAAAGCCCCTTGATCCAAACCCAACGCCCGGGCCACAACATGAGCCGTCAACCCGCACATAAAGCGATTTTCCGGAGCAGTTTCCGGTTCCAAGCCGAGCCAGACTTCTTCAGCGAATTGGGCGAGTTTGTCCGAAGGCAAACCCAGCAGCCCAATCACCGCACCGGCGCGCTTGTGGACTTCAGAAATCCCAGCTTCGCGCAAAGCTTCACGGCCAGTGTGCAGCAGCCAGTGCACCATTTCGTCGTATCGGGAAATTTCATCCGCGGGGATCTGGAAGCCGGTAGGATCGAAGATCTTCTCGAACTCTGTGACATATCCGCCTTGGTCGGTGAACACGCGTTCCACCGTACGGCGCGGGTCCATCATCTGTTCTTTTGAAATGCCCCAACGATCTTCAGGGCAAGGGGAAACCGCACTGCGGCCTGCGACCACAAGGTCCCACAGCTCGGCGGGCGTGGATGCGCCTGGAAAAAGCGCACCGCGACCTACTATGGCGATGGGTTCAAACATGCGCGATTTTTATGCGCCCGCAGTGGCGTGCATTTCAACGCCGGTCATGGTGGCTACTAACTCATTGCCTGCTCCGACGAAACCAATGTCGCAAACAATTTTGCTGGAGCCCACTGCACGCGCCGAGACCATGCAACGCACAGGATGCGTTTCGCAACCAGGCCGCTGAATCCACAAGCTACCAATGCTGGTTGGCAACGTTGGTTTGCCCAAAGTATGATATCCCCACAGCCGAGCAAGTTGCAGACCGCCATCTAACATGGCCGCATCACTGTGCCGATGGCCATCCATCCAGTTGCGATCCAAGCTTCCGGTTAACGTTCCTGCGATGCCTTCAGGCGAAAGCCCTTCCACCTTGCGAATCACTTGAAAGGCAGGTCCGTGGAAAAGCAGTTTGCCATAAATATCGGCTTCCGGCCATGGAGAATCTTTCAGGTTGAAGTTTCCAACTGAGGCACTGCTCACTGCGGGCCCCGCTGAAATGGTGGCTTCGTAATGGCGAGTGCCATCGGCTGAAACCAACTCAAACAGTGTGTCTGTTTTCAGGCGGACATAGAACAAGTTACCACCTGTTTTGAACTGATCAAGCTTCACTCCGCGCAAAACTTTGAGATCGGTGCAAACCAATGGACCGGATTGAATGCCCTGGGCTCTGGCGCAACGCAGAAACATTTCCAGCGCTTCCATTGCCGGTAGCACGGGCATGTCCTGGATGGTGTGATCCACTAGAAACGGGTGCGACTTCTGATCCATCCTGATGCGCAGTTCGCGATTCGGCATTTTCGGCAAACCACCCAGCACCACTTCCACTGGCTTGGTTCCACCGTTCAAAATTTCATCGGTGAAAAGGTTAGCACCTTCTTCTAAGCCGACAAGGCGAATGCCTTGATCTTCAAAATGCTTGCGCAGTCCGGCAGTGACCATGCCGCCATCCCAGGGTCCCCAATTGAGAGACTTCACGACGCAGTTTCCACGTCGGATACTTTCAGCGGAAGCAACTCGATTCAGAACTTCGTTCGCCATTGAATAGGCAGTTTGACCAATGTTCCCGGTACGCGCGGCGATCGATGAAAACATGCAGATGAAGGTCAACGGGTCCTTTGCAGTAGCCTCCAGCAGAGCGGCCAAGCCTTCTACCTTTGTGGAAAATACGGATTGGAACTGTTCAATCGTTAGATCTTCAAGACGCTTATCGGCAAGGACTCCAGCACCATGCACCAGGCCAGTGATTGGACCCCATTGCTGGCGGACCGCTTCAAGAGCTGTATTCAATTCCTTGGCGTTGCGGGCATCAATGGCCAGATACTGGACTGCCGAACCTGCTTTTTCTAACGATACAATGGTGGCTTGGATTTCGCGAATCGCCAACACTTGTGATGCTTTTGCTGAGACTTTAGCGGGATCCAGTTTCAAGCCACGCGTCTGCGCTTCCGCTAAGAACGCGCGGCGCAGAGCGGTTTGGTCATGGGCGTCCTTGCAAAAAACCGGTTCCTTTTCGAGCACTGTTCGGCCCAGCAGAACAATTTTCGCTTTGGTGGCTCTTGCTAAGTTGATCAATGAGACAGCAGTAACTCCGCGAGCTCCACCGGTTGCTACGATCACCGAGTTTGCGTCCACTTTTAGATCCGGTCCGCTGGTTTCAGCTTGCTTGGCCTCGAGGACCAGGCGATGATTGGCGGTGGTGAGACCCACTTCGGTTTCCGGTCCACCCTTCAACAATTCCTCCACAATCGCTTCGGCCGCTTCGCGTGGAGTGCGATCACCAACTTCAATGTCGATTGCTTTTACACGAGCTTTCGGCCATTCCAGGGCGGCTGTTTTAGCCAGACCAGTAAACCCGCCAGCCCACGCTCGCAGAGCGTCAGGGGCAGAGAAGTCTCCGCCGGTATCTTGCACTGTTACAAATACGCCGCCAGATTTTGCGAAGCGAGCAGCAACAGTCTTGGCCGCTTCAAAGGCCTTCTGGTTGGCTGCAATGGCATCTTTGATTTCCGAAAATTTATCCAAACCAATCAAGCAAAGGACTGCGCCCGTGCTTTCGGTGATGACGGATTGAACTTCGTAGCCTTTCTTAAGAAGTAGTTTTTCTACAGCTTTTGCAACTGTATTTCCACCGAGGATCGCTACCAGGCCGTCTGTTTTATCTAACGTGATGTGGCCTAGGCGATCCACTTTGCGAGTGGCAACTTCGAAGCGTGGAGAGATGGCTTTGACCACCGGTGCCGCAACAACATCCGTTGCGGTAACTGCGGGCCCTGAACCATCCAGATGCGCAATGATGTCGCCAATAGTGCGCAGGCTGGCGATTTGGGTTTGATCCATTTCCTGCATGCCAGGAACTTTTTCCTGAAGAGCGGAAAAGATTTCAACGCGCTTGATAGAATCAATCCCAAGGTCCGCTTCCAGGGACATGGATGGTTCCAACATCTCCTCCGGGTAGCCCGTCTTCTCAGCGATCAAGGCGATGAGGATGGGCTTCACGTTAATGGATGGAGCAGAAGCAGGTGCGGCTGATGGGACGGATGCAACCGGTGCGCTGGATGAACCCAAGTGAGCGATGATGTCGCCGATCGTGCGCAGGCTGGCGATTTGGGTTTGATCCATTTCCTGCATGCCGGGAACTTTTTCCTGAAGTGCGGAGAAGATTTCGACGCGCTTGATGGAATCAATTCCAAGGTCCGCTTCCAGGGACATGGATGGTTCCAGCATCTCTTCGGGGTAACCTGTTTTTTCGGCGATCAACGATATGAGAATGGGCTTGATGTCGACCGACGAAGCGGAGTATGCAGACAGAGCTGCCAACGCTACGGAAGGTTCGGTGCTTGAACCCAAGTGAGCGATAATGTCGCCAATGGTGCGTAGGCTGGCGATTTGATTTTGATCCATCTCCTGCATGCCTGGAACCTTTTCCTGCAATGCTGAAAAGATTTCAACGCGCTTGATGGAATCAATCCCAAGGTCCGCTTCAAGGGCCATTTCCGGTTCCAGCATCTCTTCTGGGTAACCTGTTTTTTCACTGATGAGTGCCATCAGAATCGGCTGAATATTAATGGACGGCTTGTTAGTAACTTGCGGTGTTGTTACCTGAGGTGTTACTTGAGGTGTGAGTGGAGAACCGAGGCTGGCCACAATATCGCCAATGGTGCGCAGGCGAGCCATCTCTGTTTGGTCCATCTCCTGCATGCCGGGAACTTTTTCCTGCAAGGCGGAGAAGATCTCTACACGCTTGATGGAATCAATGCCGAGGTCCGCTTCGAGGGTCATGCCGGATTCCAGCATCTCCTCCGGGTATCCTGTTTTTTCAGCGATCAGAGCTAGCAGGATGGGCTTCAAATCTAACCCCGGAGTAACTACTGCAGCTGGCTTGCTTACCGCTACAGGCGAGGCCATGGGCGATGCACCCATGTGGGCGACAATATCGCCAATGGTGCGCAGGCGAGCCATTTCCGTTTGATCCATTTCTGGAAGGTTTGGAAGTTTTTCCTGAAGTGCGGAGAAGATTTCAACGCGTTTGATGGAATCGATGCCAAGGTCGGCTTCAAGGGCCATGCCGGATTCCAGCATCTCTTCGGGATAACCGGTTTTATCAGCGATCAATGCGAGGAGCAACTTGTCGATGTTAGTAGTAACTGGTGCTGCGGCAACCGGAATAACAGGTGTTGGCGCAGTAACTGGTGCTGGTTTGGGAGCAGTCACAGCCACAGGAACTGGCGCAACTACAGCCTGCGGTGCCACGGTCGCTCGCACAGGAACTGGCGCGGCAACAACAGAAGCCTCAGGGGCCGTTCCGCCAACCGTACTTTGGTATGCAGCTTCCATTGCTTTCAAGTAACTTTCATGACCCTTGGCAAACGTGGATTGCCAATTGTGATGAGCCGCACTAATCGATTGCTGGAACACTTCATACGCCGATAGAGCACTTGCAGATGCCTGAACGGGTGCAGCGGCTTGCATTGGTTTTGCTGGTTCTGATTTTGTCACCCTGGGTACACTTGTTTGAACTTGGGGTGGCGGAGCAACGGCGACAGGTTGTGTAACTGTTGGAGCGGGCGGCGGAAGTGCAGCCTTCTTTACTGGAGCTGGTAAGGACGCGGCTCCACCTGGGGGCGGATAGGGACGTCCGTGATTCCCGCCATTTATTGGGATAAGGAACTTCGATTCGGCGGCAGTCTTTTCTAGCGGTTCTAGGACGTGGCTTGCTCGCAGACTTGCCCAATCCATGGGGATGCCAAGCGCGGCCAATTGACCCAAGCCTTGCCATAGTGAAACCAACCCGTGAGTGCCTGGGCGGTCAAGATTGATTGCAGAATGGGGTTTATCTCCAAGAATCGACTTAGTAAGTGAAGTAAGTACGCCGCCGGGACCGACTTCGACAAATGTGCGGACACCGTCTTCATACATTCGCTCCACCATGGTCTGGAAATAGACGGGCAGGGCGATTTGTTCCGCGATGCGAGTGCGTAGCTCATCGGGGTTGGCCGGATGAAGTTGGCCATCACGATTGGAATAGCAGGGAATGGTTTGCGCAGCAATAGGTTCAGTAGCTAAGAATTCCTTGAAGCCTGGGACAACGGAATTGACGAGTGGGGAATGGAAGGCTGTGGAAACAGGCAGGCGAACCACACCTAAACCAGCAGCGGTGAAACGGCGTTCCGCGTCAGCCACGGCATCGGCTGCACCGGATACAACGGTCTGCTGAGGGCTGTTGAGATTGGCAACAACCACTGGCAGGCCCCATTCAGTAAGGAGTTGCTGGACGGTGGCTGCGTCCTTGCGCACGGATAACATTCCGGCCGGCACGCTGGAGGCTTGCGACATCAACTCGCCGCGCTTACGGGCAATTTCCAAAAGAGCTTGTAACGTGATGCCGCCTGAAGCATAGAGCGCCGTGATTTCACCGAAGCTATGGCCACCGGTTGCGTCAGGCTTGAGACCCAACTTAGTAAGTACGGCAAGCAACGCAGCGCTGGCTGCGCCAATGGCTGGCTGGGCATTTTCTGTCTGGGTTAACTTACTGAACTGTGCCTCCTTCTCGGCTGCCGTGAAGGCTGGGGGTGGAAACACGGAA